>JAILCB010000275.1 GCA_024680595.1 Lachnospiraceae bacterium
ATAAGGGCAAGATAAAGGGAAAGAAGAAGCTGGACAGTGACGATTGGGTATATCTTGTAGTTCGGTCAAAAAATGATCCTGAAAATGTTTATCACAAGGTCAGGGTGAAGGTGACCGCAGCCGGTGAAAGCTCTTCTAGCAAAGATGATGATGATGACAAAAAATCCTCCAGTAGCCTGGTTATCTGTATTGATCCCGGCCACGGGGGAACTGACAGCGGCGCCAGTTATTATGGCATCAATGAGAAGAACGTGAACCTTGCTATTGCCAAGAAATTAAAGTCCGTTCTGGAAAACTCCTATGGAGTGGAAGTCCATATGACCAGAGACACTGATAAATCTGTGAGTTTAACCGATAGGACGGATAAGGCCAAGGATGAAGACTGTGATCTATTCGTCAGTATTCACTGTAACGCAGCTGATTCTACATCGACTGTCGGCACCATGGTCTTCTATTCTGTGAAGAGCGCCTATGCCAAGAAGTCTCTGGCAAGCCATATTTCCAGTGCAGTGGCCTCTGCCCTATCTACATCAGATAAGGGCGCCAAGACCAGGGCCAGTACCAATGATGCCAATACGGACTACTATTCCGTTATCCGTACCTCTGCCGCCAAGGGAATACCGGGCCTTATTGTAGAGCACGGCTTCCTGTCTAATAGTGCTGAGGCGGCAAAGCTAAATAATTCCTCTTATCAGGAAAGTATCGCAAAGGCTGAGGCCAAGGCCATTTATAATTATTGGCAGTAATAATGAAATAGCAGATTGAACGAAGTGATAGCAGCCCCCGCTTCAAATGCCTTAGCATTAAGCGGGGGTGCGGCTTACCTGTTTCAGCAGGGTTTAAAACCCTTTCAGAAACGGACAGGGCTGTCCTATGTTCATGATAAAGGAGCGAAGCGGATTGCGAAGGACTGTTTAATACAGGACTCCTGCTCTTTGAATGTGAAAGAGCAGGAGTTTTCAAGAGAGGTACGATTATGAAGAGAAGGATCCTTATTTGGATAGCATTGACCAGTCTCCTTTTGGCCTCCTGCGGGGAATATAATCCTTCCGGACAGGCTTCCGGTACTGCCGTCACATCAGCGAATGAAGCCGAGACTTCCGACAGAAGTCTGGATGAGGAAGAAGAGGAGGAAGTTCTCCTTAATATCGGCCAGGAATCGGCGGATGCCATTATCCAGGAAAAATTGGCTCCTACCGGCTGCACCGGCTACTATAATGAAATCTATACGGTAAACGGAGAGGATTATTATACCTATACTGTGGCGGACAGTAATGAAGATGAGATCGATCAGATGCTGGCTGTAAATACCGTGTCAGGAGAGGTTTTTGTTTTTGATATCGATAATGAAACCATAGCGGATTACTCCACCTTTGCCTTCTATGACGCCGAGCGGGATGAAGATGTGGCCTGGGAGGGGATTTTCACCCAGGGCGATAGGGAGCTGCTCCTGGAGCCCATGGACAGCCACTCCTTTGAGTTTACCATTACAAAGGGCGGAAAGAGCGAGTTAGTCGGGGCGGCTGAAGCCTCTGCGGATGAGAAGAGACAGGCTGCCTATGATGACGGCAAGATTTCCCTGGTCTTTGAAATGGACAAGGATTCTCTGAAAATCATGGATAAAGGCAGCGGGAAAAGCGGTTACGCAGGAACCTACAAAAAAAAGAGCTGACAAAGTAAAACCAAAAGAGCCTTAATCGGTACTTATATTAAGGGAGATGCAGCGGACTGCCTTTGACCTCTGCTCTCCCTTATGATAAAATATCAGACCAATCGCCCCTTTAGAGGCTGCATGTCAGGAGTTTACAGTAGCTGTGGGGCAGGTAGGAAAGGACACTAGCCATTAGCCGGGGATGGTTGGCCCCGGGGCTTGGGCGAGGCTAGCTGTATGAGGATGCGCATATTATGCGTCTAGTTAAAAATGAGTGTTTCGAGGAGGAAAGGATGAAAGGATTCAGAAGATTTTTGGCGGTACTGCTGTGTGCGGTTTTCGTCATGGGAGTAACAGGTGCATCTACAGAGAATGCCTATGCGGCTGCGGCACCGGCAGGCTTAAAGGGCGTTTGGGTTTCATTTCTGGATTGGCAGATTTACCTGAAGGGCAAGGATCAGGCATCCTTTGATGCCAGCTTTTCACATATGTGCGACAACACCCTGGCACATGGGCTGAATTCTCTTTTTGTCCATGTGAGATCCCATAATGATGCGGTATATCCCTCCGGGATTTACCCCTGGAGCACAGAGATGCTAAACGGAAATCCTGGATTTGATCCCTTAGCGGACATGGTAGCTATCGCCCATTCCAAGGGTCTCACCTTCCATGCCTGGATTAATCCCTACGGCTTCCGGAATGGGGCTTACTCAGGAAATGCCGCCCTGGCCAATCATAATAATATTGTGGCCGGCGTCACGGAGATCGTTACCCGATATGCTGTGGACGGAATCCATTTCGATGACTACTTCCCTCCTGTAGGAAAGCCTGCCGTAAATGCCATGGTAGCGGCAGTTCATAATGTATGTGCCTCTACGGGTAAGGTGTTCGGTATTTCCCCTCAGGGAAATCTGGATAATATCCGTGCATCCAGTGCTGATGCGGATACCTGGCTTTCTGCCCCGGGCTATGTAGACTACCTCATGCCCCAGATATATTGGTCTGATCAGTATGGCGCAGCCGCCAATGTGACCATGTATTCCAATAGGATTGCCCTCTTCCGTTCCATTGACAAGGCGGGAATCCCTCTCTATGTAGGACTTGCAGGTTACAGGGCAGGACAGGCCTTGAACTACGACCCCGGCTGGGGACTTAGGGGCGACAATCTGGCGACTCAGGTAGATAAGGCAAGGGCCCAGGGCTATACAGGCTATTGTGTCTACCGTTACTCCACCCTGGACAGCCCTGCGGCAGCAGGAGAGCTGGCAAATCTGGCTACAAGAGGATGAGAATAATACTGGCATCCGCCTCTCCCAGACGGAGAGAGATTCTCGCAAATGCGGGTTATGAATTTGAGATTCGTCCCGGGTGCATAGAGGAAAGCTATACTGCTTCTGACCCCAGAGACATTGTCAGGGAGATTTCAGAAAAGAAAGCCTTCAGCGTGGAGGGAGAGCTCTTATCCGAGAGAGAATATAGGGAGAGCGGTTTCTTATTGATATCCGCAGATACTATTGTTGTAATTGACGGTCAAATCCTGGGTAAGCCCCGGGATGAAGAGGATGCTTACAGGATGCTCCTTGCCCTTCAGGGCAGGGAGCACCGTGTCATTACGGGAGTCACCCTTATTCTCCGCAGAAATGAGGACGGGAGTCCTGAAAGGGAGAGCTTATACCTTCCCCAAGAAAGAGACAGGTCTTCTATAGGAGCCGGGGCAATTCAGGACAGTTGCATACCTGTGACCTCCCTTGACGCAAGTGGGAGAAAAGCCCTGTCCCATAAGCCTCAATTAGAAGAGGAGAATATCCCGAGTCAGAGGATTTGTCCAATGAAGGGAGAACTACATGTCCTCTGCCGCAGCTTTGCCGAGGAGACGAGGGTAGAATTTTATCCTCTCTCTCAAGAGGAGATCAGGGAGTATATTTCCACGGGAGAGCCTATGGATAAGGCCGGGAGCTATGCCATTCAGGGCCGGTTCGCAAAGCATGTCAAGGCGATTCATGGCGACTATAATAATGTGGTGGGTCTCCCCATAAGCCGCCTCTATCGGGAAATAAGAGAAATGACCTCTAACTATTAGAGGATGTATTATATTCTTGCTTCATAAATTTTCATTCTAATCAATAAACCCCAGGGTTATCGATACCCTGGGGTTCTTGTGTCGGCGACCGCTCATCATCGAGCAAGCTTGCCTGCGAGATGATAGCGGCGTAGCCGGAATCGAGCAAAGGGGATTATTCCGTCCCACTCGATTAGGCTAGGAACCAAAGATGCTTGAGACGCCTGCGTCTCGCTGAGGTCCGAAAAAGACTGACCGGATTTACCGGGTCAAATAAAAGCGAGGGGTGGATTAGGGCTTTTAGTCCTCATACTCGCAGATATAGCCGATTCTGCCTTTATAGGAGCTGACTACGGAAAGTATATCGTCCGGCACATCGTTAATAAAGAAACTGTGCTCTGAATTTCTATAAATCAAGTCGACACAGGTCTCCTCCTTGCCGCTTCCCTTATCGGTAAAGGTGGGCTCTCCCGGAAGCCAATGCCTACTATTATTAATGGGATCCCCTATGGGATTCTTATCCCCGTCTATCCAGTAGTAGTCCTTGGAATTACTGGCTCTTCCTGCACCTATCCAATAGAGATTCCGTTCCTTGCCCCCGTCTTTAATGGCCTTAGTAATTAGATTGAATTCTTCCTCTGTATTAATACGGGCTAAATAGCCTCCCTTCTGCCGGCATTTTTCGTTGGCTTCAGACCAGCTGACGTCCCCGATAAAGATTTCATAGCGGTGTATAGCATTTTCCTTTTCTTCAGAATCCCGGGAATTATCATCCCGTTCATCGGTGGCTTCCGATGACTCTTCTGTGAAGGGATTCTCGGAGGGCCTGGAGGGATTATTATTCTGATCCCCAGACTGGAAAGGGCTTTCATCATCACTGTCCTGGGATTCCTTTTCCCCGGGGCCGGCGCTTCCGAGAGCTTCATCCATCTCTCCCGCATCCATTTCCGTGGACTGAAGGGAATCATTATTACCGGAAGAATCCTCTTTCATGAAATAGGACAAAAGAAGCATGCCGCCTATTAGCAGGAAGAGTATGACAAGTATGATAACAATAATGAAAAGGGCTGTTCCAATAGGGTCCTTTTCCTTATCCGGATTTTGATTTCTGTCCTTGCGAGAGCCGCCCTTTCCCTTCCCTTTCTTGGGAGGTCTTGGCTCTTCATCATAATCCGGATTTCTGTAGTTGGTATTATTCTCTGCCCTTTTCCTAGGGCGTTCCGGATAACGGCCATAGTTGAAGTCATTTACTCTGGTTGGCGGAATGCTGCCGGGATTTTGATCGTATTCCCGCCCTTCATATTCGGGGTTATTCCCGGCATAATCCGGATTACCCGAAGCATCTTCGTAGCCAAAGTCATTGGGGTTACTAGATTGTCCATCAAAGCCGAAGTCATTGGGGCTATTTTGGGAACCATCAAAACCAAAGTCATTCTGGCTATTTGGGGCGCCATCAAAGCCAAAGTCATTGCGGTTATTTGGAGCGCCATCAAAGCCGAAGTCATTCTGGCTATTTGGAGCGCCATCAAAACCAAGGTCATTCTGGCTATTTGGGGCGCCATCAAAGCCAAAGTCATTGCGGTTATTTGGGGCACCGTCAAAGCCAAAGTCATTGCGGTTATTTGAGGCACCGTCAAAGCCAAAGTCATTGCGGTTATTTG
>JAILCB010000277.1 GCA_024680595.1 Lachnospiraceae bacterium
TATTATGCCCTCTATCCTGCTCTATGACTTTCTAAATGCCTATATCCAGCACGACCTCATCTCTGCTCTCACAGAGACCGGCTTCCGCTGCCATAATATCCCGGCCCGGGGAATCCTAAAGGACAAGTACCATGATGAGGCCTTTTCTGCCCGTATAAAGCAGGATCTGTCGGAGGGCGACTATTCCTGTATCATTACCGCCAACTTCTATCCTATCGTGGCAAAGGCCTGTTACGACAATAATCTTCCCTATCTTGCCTGGATCTATGACAGTCCTCCGGATCTGCCCACAACAGAGGGAATGGATTATCCCACCAACTATCTTTTTTTCTTTAGCAAGACTGATTGGGAGAAATATGCAAGACTGGGTCTTCCTGCCTATCATCTGCCCTTAGCCGTCAATGTGAAACGGCTCAGCACTATCCTGCCCAACCATGAGAAATATGGAGCCCAAGTATCCTTGGTGGGTAATCTCTATAGTGACTCCGTCCTACCCATTCTGCAGGACCAGATGAATGACTATCAGAAGGGATTCACAGATGCTCTCTTGAATCTAACCCAGAAGCTCTACGGTGCCTATGTCCTAGACGAGGCCGTCACTAAGGAATTTGTAGCAGCTGTCCAGAGGGAATTTCAGAAAGGTCCCCTCTCCTATTTGAAACCAACTAGATCAGAGCTGGCCTGGGCTATAGCCTCAGAAGCTACCTATGAGGAAAGACTAACTCTTCTGCGTCTTATGGGAGACCGCTATGACACAGCTCTCTATTGTGGTCGTATAAATGACACCATCAGGAAGATATTGGATAATGTCTCTATACGGTCCCATGTAGACTATCTGGCAGAAATGCCCCAGGTATTCAAAAGTAGCGACATCAATCTCTGTCCGGTCCTCAAGGCAAATATTGGAGGAATCCCCCTGCGGGCTCTGGATATCATGGGCTGCCGGGCCTTTCTCTTATCCAGCTACCAGCCCGCTTTGGCTGAGGTATTCCAAAATGGAGAGGAAATCGTCTTCTATGAAAGCATAGAAGAAGCAACAGAAATTGCAGGTTTCTATCTGAAGCATCCGGAAGAAAGAGAAAGAATTGCAGAAAACGGCTTTCAACGGATAGTGCAAGACTTCCGCTATGAAGACAGGGTCAAAGCAATGTTAAAAACTATAGGAATGATTTAGAAGACTCTTCAAATTAAATCTGTTGATTTACTATAGTCCTATATTTCCATTTGCAAATTCAATAGCCTGCTTTCATTAAGCTATAAAACCTTTTTCTCTCAGAGCACTTTCCACAGAATCTGCATATTTCAGAATCCGTCTATCCTCCATCTCATTTCGGTCATTCACTATGAACTTCCCCCAATTCCTAGTGTTCTTTCCATAGAATGCACTTCCCCCTTTCAATTTTTTCTTTTCCCAATACTCCATCGATTTAGTATAATAATGATTTATTTGGAGTTTTTTGCATCCTTCCGGTCCTAGATTATTATAAAATGTATTCAATCTATCGCCATCTTCATTTACGGAATAATATGATTCCTTATACCTAATAAGATGAGGTGATGAAGGATATAAAACCTGTCTCGGATCACATATTAACTTCACAAATTTATTTTTATCAAAATTAGGTTCAGAACATCTAAGGAAATTTCGAATAACAAGTCCCTCCGGCTCTTTTTCAAATCCGGAAGAACCAAATAATAACCAGTTCATTCCAACACCTGCTACGTGAGTATCCTTCTTAAAAATATCATCCAGAATTTCCAACACACTCTGCTCTCCTAAGGGAAGCAAGAATTCATCTGCATCAAGAAACCCCATCAATCGAACTTCATTTTGGTAATTGTTAATAATATGATCGTAAACTATCTGTTGCTGAGCCTGTCCCGGCCAATTGTAGTAGGTCACTGTTCCTTCGGTAATATAAGGCTCTAATACTTCTTCTATATTGTCGGAACTCTCATTATTGTAAATAAAAAATCGCGAAACACCTATGAGCTTATGATATTCAATCCACTCAGGCAAGTATCTTGCCTCATTCTGTACGATTACACCAAATCCTAATTCATCCTCATTTAAGTGTTGCGACTCCCGGAAAAGCATTTCCAGAAAATGAGCAAGGCTTACTCTCAAGCTGTCTTTTAGGACAGCCGTCATATTAATTAAATCAGTTTCAATTAATAGTCTAATTAAACAGTTTTCAGCCGCATTCTTAAGTTCCTTATAATTTTGAAAAACGTATTTCATCTCCAGAAAGAATTCTTTCCAGTCCATTTGAAACTCCCGAGAGATCCCTTCCTCCTGAGTCAAAACGTCCATGAAGACTTCTGTCCTCTTCAGAATTCTCTCGCATAAAGACTCATATGCAACTCGATTCATAGCAGATCCGGCCCTTTCATCAATTAAATCCATTTTTCAGCCATGGTATTTCTGACAATATGTACTATTACAAAACTTCTCAACCTTATCCCGCCATTCCTCCATCCCGGACAAGGAAGTCTCTCCTTTTACACTTTATCCCTTCTGAAACAGATAAAACCCCTTTTCTTCCATTTTTCCCGTTATATCCGAATAGAGAGAACTCTGTATAAAACCTGCATCCGAACACCGTTGCAGTAAGTCTGCCTTATTATAAATTCTACAGGAAGAAGCATCTCCAAATCTGCGAATTGCCTCTGCAGAGTCTACACTCACTTCCTCATCCGTCTCCTTAACACCTAGAAATAAAGGTACCCGTAACAGCATTTTTCCATTTCTATTCAAAACGCGGGAAAATGTAAAAAGTGTTTCCATATCATCATCAACCCGATTCAAAATCCCATCGCAAATAATGATGTCATATGAATCTGAATTCATTTGCCCTAAGTCTTCCATAAGAGAATCGGATGTTGAGAAATCCTCCAAAATCTTCATTGAATATCCACAATGATTATTCCCCGCCCATTTCCGTAAAGATTCAGAAGGTGCCAATAACAGGCCGTTCATTATCTCAAAACTATCTTTGATTTGTTCTAGACAGAAAACCGTCAGACAATCTGAATCATTCGAGAAACATCTAGGGCAGATTCGATTAGTCTCTTCTTTATTATAAAAGCTGTCTGCATATAAAAAGCCATATGCTTTTCTTACTTTATTCTCAGAACCCTCTAAATACATAAAACTGCCACTATGTCCACAAAGCGGGCAATGATAGGATTTATCAGTTAATAAAATGGCTCCCGGAACGCCTGCCGAAATGAGTCTCCTAAAAACTCTTGATCTATCAAAAATAAAACCGAGTACCAGAAAATATATTGCCCCATTTGAAAGCCTTCCTTCCTCGTATTCCCATTTTAATCCTATCCAATCCTTCAAGTCAAAACCGTTCTCCACTCTTTGAAGCAGAAAAACACAGTACTGTAACTTTCTCACAAGCTCCCCTACTGTCGCAGATTCTTCCTGATACTCAGAATTCCTACCCATACCTCCTATTAAACGTCCAAAAGGAAAGCCTTGATTCCGTTCAATGTCCCAAATCTTTTTTAAGGCAATGTAGAGACGGAGATAATGCCTTGGAAAACCTTCCAATCTTTCTATTAATTCTAGGCGTCTGGAAAAAACCTCCCCCTCAGCCGGAAGTCTCGTTTCTTGAAGAAGTAAGAGCAATTCCTCCGCCTCTTTCTGATTTCTTTTTCTAAAAGTACGGGCTAAATCATTAGCTGTATCCGAATAATGAAAAGAAGCTTTATACTCATCACAGAAAACTCTTCGACTTCTATCATACTCAGTTTCATCTATATCTTCGCCATCAAGGGCGCACCAGGCTTCAAATTGCCTAGGTACAACCGCCTTCCAGCCCTTTTTCATAAATTCAATTCCCTGTGAAATACCAAAAAAATATGAGCCCTTAAAAAGATCCTCCCTCCAAGGCAGATCTCTATTCGTAACAATGAGAGAACCGTCTACTGCCTGAACATGATTTAACCCGACCCTAGCTTTGCTATAGTAAAGAGTATTCTCCTCAACATTCTGGTACCGTAATACTCCCGTATCCCAGTTTGATTTACATTCCGCATTATATGGTATATCACGCCAACCCACGGTCCCTATCATACCTACACTATCGTCCTGATCAAAAATATCCAGACATTCCGATAAGAAACTTCGATTCCTAATACAGACTTTATCACTCATGTAAATCTTGTATTTTGCATCAGATGCCTCCATTGCTCTATTATATATTGTGCATACACTGTCCAGAGGTCCACACGAAAAAGGAGAAAAACGAATATTATAATCTAAAGGTATAAAGAGGTGATTTAAATAAAAAAAACATTCTTGCATTCTCTCATCTGAAGATACCCGAATGATAAATTCAAATAGTTTATCATCAATCATATCAAATTCCTCTCCATTGTTTTTCCATACAAAAAACAATTTACAGTGCCTTTAATTAGAGTAGGGTATCCAAATCGAGTAGAGGGAAGCTCTCCTCTCCACCTGACCCAAGATACCACTCTTTGAATATTTCAAAGCAAAGCCATCAGCTTCTCATAGAAATCTGACAAGGCCACATCCTGTCTATAGGGCAGGGCCTTAGCCTTACATTTCTCCGCATCAACAGGAGGGAACTGACCTCCCGCAATCATATCGAGAATCCTAGATAAAAACTCGCTATCATTATGTGGAAACAGGAATCCGGTTTCCCCGGGCTTTATAAGCTCCTTTATCCCACTGACAGGGGTAGATATGACCGGCATACCACAGGCAAGAGCCTCTATGGCAGTTAGGGGAAAACCCTCGAAATAAGAGGCCATTACAAGGCCATATGAATCCCTGCATAGAGTCCAAGGGTTCTCAGACCATCCTTCAAAGCTAACTTGTCTAGAGATACCTAGTTCCTCTGCCATTTTCTTTAGCTCTTCCTCTTCCTCTCCTTCTCCAATCAAAATTAAAGTCCAAAAGCTCTGAGCCAAAGCCACGGCCCTCAATACTGAGCCTATATTCTTCTCTTTACTGAGCCGCCCCACAAAAGCCAGCTGTCCAGAACTCCTATTAGCAGAAAAATAAACCTTATCTGAATTAACCGGATTATAAACCCGAAACACATAGGAATCCGGCAAGAGCTCTCGGATTTCGTTCCCAATATCTTCACTTATAGCAAAATGTAGATCTGCATATTTTAATTGTCGAGCTCCCCCTACTCCAACCCTATCATATTCAGACAAAGGAGCATGAAGCCAGGATACTATTGGACGGGAAACCCCTAATTCCAGCAATGCATTTCGCGCCACCATACACATCATAGGAAAGCATGTGGCTAATACTATATCCGGAGCCCCATGCGCTGAAAGGAAATCCCTATAACCCCTAGTAAATTTGTCACTGTCCTGTTCCCTCCCATCATCAAAAAGATAATGGAACTCTGTCTCGGCACTGGTCCAATTATGATGCTCCCAAACGGCCTGAACAAGACGAATATGCACTCCTCGCTCCTCAAAGAACGGAATCACCATTTTTATAACATTCTCCACCCCACCTTTATCCGCAACAGCAATTAAGATATCAATAATGGGTCTCACTCCATCCCCCTCAATCCTTATCCCACAAAACCTGATAGGCATACTTGGGCCTTAGCTTGAATTTCATAAACTCCTTCTCTTCGCCCTGTCCCGTATAATACTCAATGGCATCCAGAATATCCCTACTGCAGTTTCCCATATTTCCAAAGAGCAGATCCCGCCATTCCTCCATTCTGGCCAGCGAAATCTCCCCCTTCAAAAACTTCTCCGCATTCTCCCGGAGATCCGCCTTATTGCATCGATAGACATAGTCTATGGGTACGCAAGAATATCTGGCGGGTGTGGTATCCGGGATTTTCCAGTCCATAACGGCAATACTAGGCTTTCCAAACATGAGCCCCTCTGCCATGACACTGGATTCATCAGAAACAATCAAATCACACATGGCAAGGGCTGTCATTATGCTCTCTTCCGGTTCAATATAATATACATTATTATATTTCCCCTCATGCATATCTCTCATCCTGGCAATATCTTCCAGTACCGATTGATATTTACCCGGCCAGTGGGCCTGTTTGATGAGGAGGTTTACCGGCAGGGACTGGAGAGCAGATACAAAATCATGCTCCTTGCCATCATTTTCATAGGAAGGTGCATATAGAATAGAATAATCATATTTCAGGCCCAGTTCTTCCCTTAGTTCCCCGGCCCGATTCCCTATCTTCTCATCCCCAATAGTGTCTCCCTTAGGAAAACCTAGGGCAAATGCCCCATGACGGGGAATAGTATAATAGTCAAAGGATGTCCTTGACCACATCTCTCCCCAGAATGGTCCCGGCAGGATTCCCAAATCATAGATATCCCAATGCTCAATCTCCCAGAAAGCAGGCCAATGCTCCTGCCCCTGACCCAGATCATGGAGAAGAATTACAGAAAATTCAGAATTCTCCGGTTTGGGTCTGTGCTGACAATATATTCCTATATCCGCCTTTTCCCCCAAATCCTCCGTCATATGGATCTCATAGCCCCTAGCTCTGGCCTCATCTATAACCGGCTCCACATTATATAATTGTCCCTTACTTTCACAGAAAAAGGTTATCTTTCTCGTGGCCAGCTTTACCGGCCCCTGTCCTTCCTGAGGGGAAGTACCTAAGGAATTAATATCTTCTTCCGACAAGCCTAAATAAATTTGCAAAGGACCTCTCAAATAATCCTGAAACAAACGCCTCATGTCTGAATCATCCGAATAAGGTTCTACATAGATGCCTACATAGACATCCTCCAAAAACCTCAGCTCCGTATGGGACAGCAAACGATATAGGAAGGCGGTTCTCTTTATCCCGGGATCCGGGGATTCCATCCTAAATCCCCGGAGAACACTCTTTGCGTATTCCGTTGACACCAGGAGGCAGGACAGATCACCATAGAGATTTATCTGCTTCTGAATACAATATTTCAGAAACTTTTTTCCTATAAAGGATTCCCCACATAGCGCATCCTCAAATAAATAATGGCCTCGGGCCAGAAAAGATCCATCCTCTTCCATAACCCCCCTGGGCGAGACTACAATTCCACAATCCCTCCATTTCTCCATAAATAGCACCATCTTTAGGATCTTATCGGCGTCAAACCAGTGCCTGTCTTCTAGGAAGGAAAGATACTTACTGTCAGTATTCAGAATATAATCCATAAGATCTTCAAGGCTATCCCCCTCTTCCAGCTGAACCGTCTCCAAATTCATCCAGGTCTGGGCTTTCTCATGCATCTCTACATAGGATTTATCACAATAGAGAGATATAAAAGAAACCTTGGGAAGAGTTTGTGAAATAATTTCTGCAATATTCTGATCCATACATCCACCCTTTCCGCCATCTCATATGTAAAGCGGGAAAATACTAATATATTCACCGGTAAATATCCGTCATAGTGAAAACACACTCAATCCCACAAATGCAAATAGGAATACTTAGGATGACATTTTAATTTCATAAAATCCTTCACATCCCCCTGTCCCGTATAATACTCGATAGCATCCAAAATATCCCGGCAGCAATTACCCCTATTTCCAAATATAAGATCCTGCCATTTCTCCAGATGATCCAGAGAAATCTCTCCATGATAGAATTTTTCTGCCATCTCCCTAAGCTCCGCCTTCTTGCAGCGATAGACATATTCCATGGGTACAGAGGCAAATCTGGGCGGAACAGTATCCGGCATTCTCCAATCTGTAACGGCAATACTAGGCTTTCCAAACATGAGCCCTTCCGCCATGACACTGGACTCATCGGATACAATAAGATCGGACATGGCCAGGGCTGTCATAATATTCTCCTTTGGGTCAATATAATAGACATTCTCATATTTTCCCTCATGCATTTCTCTCATCCTGGCAATATCTTCCAGCACCGATTGATATTTATCCGGCCAGTGGGCCTGTTTGATGAGGAGGTTTACCGGCAGGGACTGTAGGGCAGATACAAAATCATGCTCCTTACCTTCATTTTCATAGGAAGGCGCATAGAGAATAGAATAATCATATTTCAGATGAAACTCCTCCTTTAATTCACGGGCTCGATTCTGAATTTTCTCACTTCCAATAGTATCGCTCTTAGGATAACCCAAGACAAAGGCTCCATGGGTGGGAATGGTATAATAATCAAAAGCAGCATTTGACCATAATTCTCCCCAGAAGGGTCCGGGCAGAATTCCCAAATCGTAAATGTCCCAATCCTCTATTTCCCAGAAGCAGGGCCAGCGATCATGTCCCTGAGCCAAATCATGGAGAAGAATTACAGAGAAATCGGAATTCTCCGGTTTGGGTCTATGCTGGCAATAAATGCCTATCTCCGCCTTTTCTCCTAAATCATCAGTAATATGGACTTCATATCCCCTCTCTTTGGCTGCTTCTATTAGGGCCTCTATATTATAGAACTGGCCGGCACTCTCAGAGAAAAAGGTCATCTTCTTCGATGTCAGCTTTACCGGTGGCTGACCTTGCTGACGGGAAATATCCAGAGACGCGATATCCCCCTTGGATAAACCAAGATAAAGCTGCACAGGCCCCCTTAAATAATCCTGGAAAACCCTTCTCATTTCCGAATCATCCGACAAGGGGTTTACATATGTACAAACATAAACATTATCCAAAAACCTTAATTCGGTATGAGCAAGAAGACGATACAGAAAAGCTGTTCTTCTAATCCTGGAATCCAGAGAGTCTACCTGAAAACCCTGCAGGACTTTTCTGGCATATTGCGTAGAGACAAGGATACAGGATAAGTCACCATATAAATTGATCTGATTTCTAATGCAGTACTTTAGGAAATCCTTTCCAATAAAAGGGACGCCTGACAACGCATCCTGATAGAGCCGATGACCATGGGCCATAACTCTCCCATTCCAGTCAAAGACGCCTCTCTGTGAGATGACAAGCTCACAATCCCCCCATTTCTCTATAAAACGTACCATGCCCAATATTTTGTTGACATCAAACCATCTTTTATCTTCTAGAAAAGAGAGGTATTTGCTATCCGTATTCTGAATATAGTCAAAAAGATCCGCATAACTGTCCCCTTGCTCCAGCTGAACCGTCTCCAGATTTCCCCAGGACTGACGTTCCAGCTGCAACTGCACATAGGATTCCTCACAATATAGCGAAATAAGAGATACCTGTGGCATGTCCTCTACATTATTCTGATTCTCGTCCTTCATTCTCCTAAACCCTCTCAATCTTGATCCCATAAAACCATGTAAGCGTATTTAGGCCACACCTTCAGTTTCATAAATTCTTTCTGATCTCCCTGACCAGTGAAATACTCAATGGCATCCAGAATATCCCGGCTACACTGACCTTTGTTTCCAAAAAAGAGATCTCTCCATTCTTCCATCCTGGACAGGGACATTTCTCCCTTAAAAAACAGTTCGGCATTCTCCCTAAGCTCTGCCTTTTTACAGCGATAGACATAATCCAGGGGAACCGAAGAAAACCTGGGTGGTATGGTATCCTGTATTCTCCAGTCCGTAACGGCAATACTGGGCTTTCCAAACATAAGGCCCTCTGCCATAACGCTGGATTCATCGGATATGATGAGATCAGACATAGCCAGAGCTACCATAATACTCTCTTTCGGCTCAATATAATATACATTCTCGTACTTTCCCTCATGCAGAGCGCGCATTTCATCAATTTCATCAATCACATATTGGAATTCACTTGTCCAATGCGCCTGCTTGATTAAAAGATTCACGGGCATAGATTGAAGTGAAGTTACAAAGTCATCCTCTTTTCCTTCAAATTCATAGGAAGGCGCATATAGGATGGAATAGTTGTATTTCAGATGCAAACTCTCTTTCAGCTCCCGAACCCGATTCCAAATCATGACATCTTCCACAATGTCATACTTGGGAAAGCCCAAGGCAAATGCCCCGTGACGGGGGAGAGTATAATAATCAAAGGCAGCTTTTGACCACATGTCTCCCCATAGAGGTCCCGGCAAAATTCCTAAGTCGTAAATGTCCCAATTCTCTTGTTCCCAGAAACAAGGCCAGCGCTCCTGTCCCTGACCCAGGTCGTGAAGCAGAATAACAGAAAAATCCGAATTCTCCGGTTTGGGTCTATGCTGACAGTATATTCCTATTTCAGCCTTTTCACTCAAATCCTCTGTGAGTCGTATCTGATAGCCTCTAGCCTTCGCTTCTTTTATGATTGGCTCTACGTTATAATATTGACCCTTACTTTCACAAAAAAAAGTCATTTTCTTCGAGGGCATATTTACAGGTGCCTGTCCCTCCTGACGGGAATATTTCAGGGCTTCAATATCCTCATTGGATAAACCAAGATAAATCTGATTAGGTCCTTTTAGATAATTCTGAAATATTTCCCTCATAATTGAATCATCTGTATAATGCTTTACATAGGTGCATACATAAATATCATCCAAGAATCTCAATTCCGTATGGGATAAAAGACGATATAAAAAAGCAGTCTTCTTAATTCTGGGATCCAGCGAATCCAGGCGAAAACCCTGCAAAACCTTCCTGGCATACTCTGTAGAAACTAAAATGCAGCTCAAATCCCCATAGAGATTTATTTGATTTACAATGCAATACTTCAGAAAATCCTTTCCAATAAAGGATTCCCCAGATAGAATTTTATGAAATAGACGGTAACCGTGAGCTAAAATAGAACCATCCATATCCAAAACCCCTCGCTGAGAAATCACAAGCTCACAATCCCCCCATTCCTCAATAAATGCCACCATATTCTGGATCTTATTAGTATCGAACCAGCGTCTGTCCTCCAAAAAAGAGAGGTACTTACTACTTGTATTTTGGATATAATCTATTAGATCCTCATAGTCATCCCCTTGCTCTAACTGAACGATCTCCAAATTATCCCAGCTCTGATGCTTCAAATGCATTTCCAGATAGGATGGTTCGCAATATAGTGAGATAAAAGAAACCTGCGGCCTATTCCCTACATCAATTCGATCCATATTCCCACTCCAATCCTATTAGACATCTCCTACAGAAATCCTTTTTTATACTATATCAATACGCTTTTTCTCGTAGCTTACACTATAAGGATCCAATACCAGATCCGTAAAGTTCACTTCCCCTTCCGCGCACGCCTTTAACTCTTTTTTGCCAATATCCAAACCGGCAAATAAAGTCTCCATCGAAATTCCTTTTCCGGCAAGATCCCGACTATACCTATCTGAAAAATGGGCGGCACACCGAAATTCCAAATAGCGGTCTGGAACCTTGTCTAACAGCCATTCATAATCAATTAAAACATAGATTCCATTTCTGATAATGATATTGTCAAAATTAAGATCCACATCATAAATACGGTCCGGATGATTAACAGAATCCGAATTTCCCAACCTCTCTTTGGGATAAGAAGGAACTAATGAAGTAAGAAAGTCCAGTTGCCTGGCCAAACCGTCTATACCCTCCTCCCTCAAGGATGAGAGCACCAAATCTGTCATCGGAGTACCCTCTATATATTCCATTTCCAGCACGTCCTCAGACAGAAGGTGGGACTCTGCCACATGCTCAGACCCATAAATCCCACAGAGAATTCTATAGTTCTCCTCAATGGTAATTAGGTGCTTGCGCGCCTCCTTTGTCAATGCTGTCTTTCGCACCCCCCTCTTGCCATTCTCTTCCACAATCTCTGTAGAAATCCGATATTCCGGTTTTCTGGATGGAGAATAATGACAATATAAGGGCAGGGCCGTCCTCTCCCTTTTATCTCCCCCGCAGAGCACCAGAAAGGAATTGGAGAATTCTGAAAAAAGGCCTGTACTAAGAAGATTAGCCATAACCGCCTTCTCCGAAAAAAACTCATAACGTTCCCTGTCAAAGGTTAGATTCGGCAGATTCATCATCTCTTCTGCAGTAGGCTCGCGTCTGTCTGAATAAATATCAGAGGGCAGCTTATAGTCCGGATAAGGATAAAACCATTCTTTAGAATAGAGCCCCGCTTCGTCTAAGAGATTCGAAAGTTCTTTCCGCGAAAAAGTTCTCACCCCTCTGTCCGTTGGATAGCCTAGAAGGCCATCAAAAATGTCCCCGGTATGATCTTCCCAGGCCCCGGCCCAATACTTAAGTCCTATCCTATTCTCAATGGCTATGACAAGTGTGCCGGTTTCCTTCAGGTATTGCCTGCAATTCAACAGGAAATCCTGATAGGGATGACTGGTATCGTGGGTGAAAGACGCGGCGTACTCCAGGACACCAATTAGGGTAACGCAGTCAAATTTTTCCGGAAAGGACATGTCATTGAGGTTCCCTACATGAATGGTGAGATTATCGCAATCAGCCCATCTCCAGGCGGCAATCTCCGCTCTTCTTTCCGACAGCTCCACACAGTCCACAGAGCCAAATTTACGGCAGAGAGCCCCCGTCACAGCACCACAGCCGCTGCCAATTTCCAAGACCCTCTTAGAGCGATTCTCCGGAAGCCAGGAAAGCAGGTTCTCCCTGATCTCCGTAAAGTGATAGAGAACAGACCATCGGCTATCTGCATGAAGAGCAGCTGAAATCCGGCCCTCCCTAGCTATTTCAAGGAGTTCATTCTCAATAACCCCCTCACTATAACTGTCTTTACTGGAAAGATTTGAACAGTCCACCCTGACTTTACCGATAATATATCCATTCTCTATCGATATTTTTTGCAAATTATTAGTTACGGAGCTTCCGGGCCGTCTTTTCCCTCCCATAATATCGATAACCTTGTTTTTATCATAGTTCGTGTATTGAACCATGAGAGACAGGGCTTCCGCAGACAGCTTCCCTTCCTGAAAGAGCTGAAAAAGATCCTCAAAATCTTCAACCGGGCTGTCAAACTCCACTCGATATAATAGAAAGCGAATGGCATAATATTTCTGCATTAGCATTTGATAATCTAAACCTGGTTCGAAAAAGGAAAGAATACCCTTCTTCTTCTCTGTACGATATATTTCTTCCAGATGGATAATATGATACAATTCGTTATCCGACGGCGATATCTCCAATAACGCCCTGGCCTCAGAAAAAGCCCGTTCCCACTCCCCCTTGTCAAAATGCTGACGGATAATCGGCATAACACGGTTCAGCTCTATAGAAGTCTCCTTGTCCTTTTCAATCTGTTCCCTATATGCATCCCTCTCCTCATATTGAAATTCCTCCGGATAAGTCTCACATAATTTCTTGCGGTAGGTATTGTAATTTTTCAGATTCATACAGCCTGAATCATGCAGGCACCACGAATGCTTTTGATAGGGAACGGCAATCCGAAAGCCTTTGCGCCGGAATTCCGTAGATTGGGAAATATCATAGAAGTCAAAACCGTCAAATACATCCTCTCTCCAGGGCAAATCCTCCCGTGTCACCATAATAAACCCATCTACGGCCTCAACATCATTTAATCCTTCTTTTCGAAACCAGACAGTATGGCCTGTCCTATGAACAAGATAATTATAAAGTGTCCCTGTGTCCCAATCAGCAACACACAGACCATCTCTTGGCACTCTCTCCGCCCCCATAGCCCCCAGCAGGGCAAGGGCCGGATCTTCAGCAAAGGCATTCAGACACTCCTGTATAAAATCCCGATTTACTATAAATGTATCCTGGTGGAGATAGACCTTGTATTTCGCATCAGAAGAATTCATGGCCGCATTATAACCTGCGCACATGCTATCTGCATCCTGCACCGATATGACATCTATGGAATATCCCTCAGGAATATGAAGTCGGTTAATATAATAAACACACTCCTGAAGATATTGTTCATTATTAAAGCAGATAATAAACGCAAATTTCTGTGGATCCATATCCTCTTCCTTTCCCATGACAAACTCTATTTCTTCCAAAGTCCCGCCGTTTCCAGTATCGTTTTTATCCTATCCTCATATGTAAAAAATTCCTTCACTAGCTGGTGACCGGCTCTGGCAATATGCAATCTCTCCGATTCGTGACTCAGGTAATACCGAGCCTTTTCCAAAGCATCCTCAGGGCACTCATAAATAGCACATGTCCCCTCAGGAAACAGTTCACTCATTTCCGACTGATAGTTGGTCAGGAGAAAGCCCCCTGCCGCCATAATATCTAAACATCTCTGAGGAATGGCTGAAACCATAGTTCTAGACGTAATATTCAGATTAATCTTGGATGCCTTAAATACTAGAGGCATCCCATCATAAGTATCTACAGGTCCCATATATTCCACATTCTTCAAGGTTTCCTGTTTTTGAAATGAGTAAAATTTCAATGGAAAGTATCTTCCCAAAAGCTCCAAAACCATTAGACGTTCATAGCAGGAAACATTCCTCTGCAATTCAATCCATAATCGTTCTTCTGTTGGATACTCATGTCCTAGATCCTCCTGATAACGATAATCTGAGTCAATTGCTTTCATCAATTCCGGAATTGCTAGTTTTTTTCGAAATTCCTCCGTCAGGGAAGAACGTATGACATCAATTCCATAAGTTTCAAGCTGTACATCCATAAGAGCAGTCAGATATTCCTTTTCATAATCAGGAAGCTCGCTTAACAAATAGAAAATCATATTATTATAAAGCTGACCCACAAATGATATTTCCGATCCGTATTTCTCTCTTTCCCTTTTAGATAAATACACAGAATCATAGCGCCTAGTATTCACAGCAAGCGGCAAGTGATATAAATGACTTCCCTCACCACGCCGCTTAAGAAAACTACATTCTGCAGCATCATAAAAAAACACCCAATTTGTATCGTAATAAAGATTATTACGCCATGTCTCCCTAACAGGAGAATCATAGGTCCAGGCTAAATATGGAATGCCGGCTCTATAACAACCTTCTGCGGCCACACGATAATAATTGATGCTAAATACGGCATCATATCCCGGATTCCGGAATGCGATATCCATAGCAGAGAGCACCTTTTCCCTCTCAATCTCCCCCTTTTCAGTCTCAACCACCAATCTATCATAGGATATCCCCAAACGATTCAGAGCTTCCTCCACATCGGAATTCGTTATAGAAGGCCATTCCAGCAACAATAACCTCATTCCTTACCCCTTTCATAATTCCTTAATCGGCAGCCTGCTTCATAGATGAGAGGAGTTCTATTACAGCCTCTTTTCCCCTCGCCGCAATAGCAAGTCTCTCTTCTTTATGGGATAGAAAATACTGCGTTAATTCCAGAGCCTCCTCCCCGCTGGTATAGCATACCAGGGCATCTGATGGAAGAAACTGATAGTAAATATCCAAATAAGGCATCATAACAAAACAGGATTCCACCATAGCAGATATAACTTCCTCCGACATAATTTCTACAACATGCCGTTCTGGGATCACTAAATTAATATCCGATCTTCTGCAAACAGACAAAAAATCCTCTTCCTCCGCCTTCCTACATTCTGTATTTTCTAAACTTAAATCTGCATCTTTGGTGAAGACGTGAATAAAGTGCTCTTTAGCAATCTGCAAAAAAACTCTGGACCGATCCTTAAACGTTACCTCTGGAAGTATGAGGTCCTCTAGATAATCCTGACGAATCCCCCGTCCTGTAGATATTCCTTCATTCAAGGGGCAGTGCTCCGTCAAGTCAGAAAGCACATAATCTGGAAGATGATCTGCTATATATAAGGCGGAGAACTGCCCCGCCTGTGCATCCGCCAAACCAGTGAGATAACCTTTCGTCGAATCCTTTAGTTGCTGAGTCCTCTTCATCGTATCCGCATAACGCCCTGTCAATTCTCCATAATAGGATATTTCAAAGTGCTCCTTATCTGTCATATTTTACACCTTTCAAACCTACCGCCTCGAACATCGTACGAAAACGCCGGGCATAAGTAAAATTCTCTTTCATCGCTATATAACCACGAAAAGCCACAGCTTTCCTCTCTTTTTCATTTCTCATATAAAAATCCGCCAGTTCGGCAGCTTCCTCCATACTTCCATACATAGCACACGCATCCCGGGGAACAAGTTCTGCCAGGTCCTCCTGATAATTTGATAGAAGGAAGCCACCGCATCCCATTATGTCGAGGCATCGCATAGGTATTCCCGTTGCAATCGTACGTAAAGAAATATTTAGGTTTATTTTACTTGCCTTGAAAACCATAGGGGCTTCGATTTTCCAATGAACTGTGCCGTACTTCTCAACATTCTTCAAAACAGTTGAATCATTATAGGAATACAGTCTCGTATGATAACGTTTTCCCAATAATTCTAAAAGCGTCACTCTTTCCCTATTTGCTACATGGCGCATCAGCAAGGTTTGAATCGTTCCGGGAGGAACCATCTTCTTTTTCTCAGATCCCCCCTCATTCGACTTCATGTATCCTCCCTCCATCCTGTTCCAAAACTTAGCACAATTTATCCTTGACAGAAGATCTACAGCAAACATATCCGATAAGGCAGGGGTAATTATATCTTTGCCATATGTATCTAACTGTACATCCACTAAGGCATTTAAATATGCCTTATCAAAATCTGTCAAAAAATCCCCCATAGAGGCAAGGGGGTTTTCATAGAGAGAACCAATAAAGGAAATATCCGACTCATAGAGTTCCCACTCTTCTTGCTTCAGCCATACTTTGTCATAACGTCTTGTATTTACCGCAAGAGGCAGATGGAAAATATGAGCATGTTTAGCAAGTTTCTTGTATATAGTGCACTCATTACCTTCAAAAGTGAAAACAAAGGTGGTAGGAAAATCGAAGTACTCTAATTTCCCTATACCCATAGGCGCATCATAAGACCAGCAGATATAGGGAATTCCCTTCTCATGACAAGCGAGACTGAGTGGAGGGGCATAATCCACGCAAAGAACTGCATCGTAGGATTTATCTTGTAAATAGATACGAAAATCTTCTAGAAAAGCCTCATCCATCATAATAAAGCGGTTTATAGGTCTTTTATAGATATCATATGATATATTGAGTCTATTCAGTTCCTCCTCAATATCCTCATCCAAAAAGGAACCCCAATGAAAAAAGAGTAATCTCAAAACAACCCCCTAAATAATTAAAGAACCCCACCCACATATGTGGGCGGGGTCCAATCCCAGGATTCAAAATATTTAATGTTATGAAGCGCTCTAACAGGATTAACCAAGCAGAGACAGAACACCCTGATTGCTCTGATTTGCCTGTGCAAGCATAGACTGACCAGCCTGAGCAAGAATGTTGTTCTTGCTGTAAGTAACCATCTCAGCAGCCATATCGGTATCACGAATCTCAGACTCAGCAGCAGTGGTATTCTCCACAACGTTATCCAGATTCTTAATGGTGTGCTCGAGTCTGTTCTGAGCAGCACCGAGCTCGGAACGCTGTTTAGAAACCTTCTTCAAAGCAGCCTCAACCGTGCTGATAACACCCGTGGCCTTAGTATGAGCCTCGTCAGTAGTAGCAGCACTGACAGTCAGAGCATCCTTATCAATACCAAGCAGAGAAGCATTCATACCGCTAAGGGTAATGCTGATCTTGTTGTCGTCATAGCTGTCAGCTCCAACATGAAGCTTGATTACCTGACTTGTCTTAGTGACATTAGAAGTCTGTGTTCCCTGTCCGTTCAAGAGATAAGTCTCATTGAACTTAGTAGTGGTAGAAACACGATCAATCTCACTCCTCAACTGATTCAGCTCACGCTGAACATCATTGTTATCATTAGTGGAAAGAGAACCATTAGCAGCCTTAACAGCCAGCTCGTTCATTCTCTGCAGCATATCCTGCACTTCACCCAGTGCACCTTCAGCAGTCTGCACCATGGAAATTCCATCCTGTGCATTGGCGGAAGCCTGTGTAAGACCTCTGATCTGCTTTCTCATCTTCTCACTGATGGAAAGTCCTGCAGCATCGTCAGCCGCACGGTTGATCTTGTAACCAGATGACAGTTTCTCGGTGGACTTAGCCTGTGCGCTAGTCGTAAGGCCCAGCATTCTGCTGGAATTCATTGCGTTAAGATTATGAGCTACTACCATAATTTACCTCCTTGTGATGTTTACTGACCGGGATTCCTTTCCCGGCAGGTACTAAAATAATAATCTTACCGGGGTATCTCCCCTATTAGTAATATTCCAGATTACCTGGGTTCATCCGGAACAATTACCCTTGACTTATTACGGCTATTCAATCATCTGCCGTTTTACCTTTACACATTATATATCGGCTGATAGAAACAAAACATTAGTAATAATATAAAAAAAATTGTTTATATTTAGATACATATCCCTATGCCTATATATAACCTATAAATTGTTTTTATTATATCATGAATCATTCGATAATTCTATACCCATTTGCATTAAAATTTGAGAAAGTGCTTCTTTGTCATCACTAAGGGATGAGAGAATTTCATTTATATGCTTAGCCCGGAACCTATTTAGCTGATGCAATATCTCTCTAGAGCGGGTATTAGTCAGTGTATTATCATGAATTCGATAGCGGTAGAGAATCTCAGGAATCCGCTGAATATATCCAAAAGCACTCCTGATCCTGGCCCAGTAATCGTAATCTTCCATCAGGAAAAGATCCGGGTCGAATCCACCAATTGTTTCATACACTTCCCTGCGATAGAGCACACAGAGTCCTACCCTGTTGTCTCTCCAAAATTTTTTGTCATCATAAGTAACACTGCTTCCCAAAACCTTTCCTTCGCTGTCAATTATCAGCATATCAGCACAGACCATGGCAATATCGCCATACTCTTCCAGTTCTTGATACATCCTTTCGAAGGCTGTTTTTTCATAGAGATTGTCATCAGACATCCAGGTCAGATATCTGCCACGGGCTATTTCAAAGCCTGCATTCAATGCCCGAGGGAGTTTTATATTCTCCTTATTCCGAATACTTTTTATCCTTTTGTCCTCTTTGACCAATTCTCGAATAATATCAGGCGTTGCATCAGTAGAACAGTCATCTACGATAATAAGCTCCCAATCCTCAAATGTCTGATTAATGATGCTTTGAACCGCCTCCAGCAAGTATCTTTCCCCGTTATAACAAGGTAAAACAACAGAGATTTCAGGGATTTGTCTGTCAAAATCCTTGAACTGATCATTGTTATCAATTAAAGTATTCATTCTGTCTCCAAAAAGTATTATTTCAGCTTATCAGTCAAGGTATTACAGATTCACATATCTTAGCTATTCTACTATCATAGTATTATCATTTGCAAGCCCATATCTCTACTGCTATAATCATTCCCATGAATAATAATGAATACGTGAAAATTCTCTATATGGACTGGAAGAGCTTTTGTTCGGAGGATATGATTCCCGCCTTTGAGGCCTGCGGCTGCCGGGTAATACGGGTCCCCTTTACTAAGGAGCTGGACTATACCCTGACGAAGGGTTTCCGGGAGACCGCCAAAGAAAATAACAAGGAAAATGAGAAGGCAAACGCCTCCATTCCTAATGTAAGTGATTTCCCGGACTCCAAGGGACAGGACGGAGCCGGTGATATTTCCCCTGACCTGTCCTATGCCGACATGCTTTTTTCCCTGCTTCAGGCAGAAAGACCGGACTTTGTCTTTTCCTT
>JAILCB010000019.1 GCA_024680595.1 Lachnospiraceae bacterium
GCCTCATTAATCATCTCCTGGGGATGCTGGATGCGGAATCCCACGGCAAAGGGCTTAGCTGCCAGATTGACTCCCTTATCGTATAGCATGTGAAAGGTATCCCTGGCGGAGTGGCCCAAGGCCAGAATCAGCTCCTTAGCGGGAAATTCCATATCCATCCCCTGATGATCCGCCAAAACTCCTTTCAGCCTGCCTCCCTTATCCAAATAAAAGCCCTTCAGCCTGGTATCGAAATGAAACTCACCTCCGAGACTTATTATTTCCTCCCGAATTCCCTTTACTATGCCGCGGAGAATATCGGTTCCGATATGGGGTTTGGCATCCGTTAATATCTGGGGGTCCGCCCCGTACTTTACAAAAGTCTCTAGTACAAAGCGGTTTCGGCCGCGGGGATCCCTGACCAGGGTATTCAGTTTTCCATCAGAGAAGGTACCTGCCCCTCCCTCCCCAAACTGCACATTAGAGTTCGGATTTAGGCGGCCTGTAGACCAGAAGGCCTCCACATCCTCTACCCTCTTGTCTACAGAGGACCCCCTCTCCAGAATAATAGGTTTCCTTCCCGCCCGCGCGAGAAGCAGGGCGCAGAACATTCCCGCAGGTCCAAAGCCAGCAATGACAGGAGACGGGCCATGATCAAATCCGCCCTTCGGAGTACCCGATCCAGAATCATGAAAGCTGTCAGAAGCCGCCCCTTCCTCAAAACGTCCCCCCGTCCTTGTCCTGGGGCTGTCGAAAGCCGTCCCTTCCCCAAGGCATCCTCCTGTCCTTGTCATGAGACTGCCGGAGGCCTTTCCTTCCTCATGGCGGCACTCTTCCCCGGCACTTTGCCTGCCGGAGGCCTTTCCTTCCTCATGGCGGCCTCTCTCCCCGGGCCCACTATTTCCCGGCTGGATCGGGGCCTCATAGACTGTCTCCTCCGCCAGACAGACATCCCGGGAATTGGCCCTCTTCACCAATTCCTCTTCCCTGTCCACAGAAATCAAAACCGTATAGACATAGCGGATTTGATCTTTTCCCCTGGCATCTATAGACTTCTTCTGGACAACGAGGCTTTTTATCTGTCGGGGAGAAAGATGCAGGACCCTGGCCGCCTTTTTCTTTAATATCTCTATGTCCAGTTCCCTATTGGAACGGATTTGACTAATTCGAATCATTCAATTATCTCCAAATACACCGCCTGCCGCAGAATTACGCCATGCCACTAACAGACCAGGTGACCCACCCAACTGTCTCAAAACACACTGCCTGCCGTAGGATTATTCCATGCCACTAACAGACCAGGTGACCCACTCAACTGTCTCCAAACACCGCCTGCCGCAGGGCAAAACTAAAGGGTCAAAAACTGCAGACCCCCGGTCACTATCCCTCTTTCCCGGCAGGCTTCCCCCGCTAATAGAGTCAGAAGCTGAAGCCTCCCGGTCACTGTCCCTCTTTCCCGGCGGCTTCCCCCGCAATAGCCCCGGAAGCCCAGGCCCACTGAAGGTTGTAACCCCCGCAAATCCCGTCCACATCCACAGCCTCACCAATGAAATATAGCCCCGGCACCCTAGACGCCATAAGGGAAGAATCCAGCTCGGACAGGGCTATACCCCCGCTGGTCACCTGAGCCCTCTGAAAGTCCCCGGTGCCCTCCGCCTCAACCTTGAAACTATGAATTTCATCGCAAAGCCTGTGCAGATCCCTTTCCTTTAATTCTGACACTTGAGCCTGAAGTCCAATTCCGCAGCGCTTTAGGAGGGCCTGTCCCAGCTTCTTGTGAAAGACCCCTATGAAGAACTCCTCTGCCTTTCTCTGCCCAAAAGCGGCCTGCCTTTCCCTTAGATAATTAAAGCAGGCCTGCCAATCCAGGTCCGGCAGGAAATTTATACGTACCTCACAATGCTTCCCTTCCGAAAGGAGTCTGGCAATCCTGCCCGAGAGCTGAAAGGAACAGATGCCGGATAAGCCCTTTTCCGTGAGCTGCAGCTCTCCCCTGGATTCATCCAGAACCCTTCCATCCTGTAGCAGACGCAGGCCCGCCTCCGCCCTTATTCCCGCGAGACTCCTAAAACAGGCATCCCTTGAATGAATAAATGTCAGGGCAGGCAGGGGTGGGACCACCCGAATACCAAAGTCCCCCGCTATACCGTAGCCGTCACCGGTAGATCCGGTCTTGGGGGCCGCCAGGCCTCCCGTGGCCACAATAACCGCGTCAAAGTCCTCCCGGAGCCTCTTGCCCTCTATCCCTAGAGAAAAGGCTTTTCCCCTCTTTTCCACCCCTGTCACAGGGCTTTCCGTCAGAAGCCTGATTGGCAGACGCCCGATTTCCATGCGCAAAGCATCCAGAATAGCGGAAGCAGCTTCCGGATAAGGATAGACATAGCCATTCTTGTCCTTAGGCCTAATCCCCAGCCCTTCAAAGAAAGCAATGGTATCCCGCTCCGAAAACCGGGATAGGACAGAGCTTACAAAGCCCTCAAAGCCCTTCTCCCTGCCACCGCTGCGGAAAAAGGAAGAATTCATATTCAGATTTGTATAATTACACCTGCCATTGCCGGTCTGCAGAATCTTCTTCCCCACCCGGTCATTCTTTTCCAATAAAGTGACGGCCGCACCCGCCCCGGCGGCTTTAATAGCCGCCACCATACCCGATGCGCCCGCCCCTATAATAGCTATTCTCTTACTCATTCTTAATTATCCCAATGATAACCTTCCCTAATATCCGAAATATCCTTAAATCCCCGCCCAGAACCTGGAAAGAAGCATCTCCCCCAGATTCCAAGAACCCAGACGCCATGAATTCCCCAAATTTCAGACTCCAAAAGCCCGGACCCACCAATTCCAAATCCCGGACTACAAAAGCCCAAACATCACGAATTCCAAATCCCGAACTACAAAAGCCCAAACATCACGAATTCCAAATCCCGGACTACAAAAGCCCAAACATCACGAATTCCAAATCCCGGACCCCAGGAACCCAGACGCCATGAATTCCCCAAATTTCAGACTCCAAAAGCCCGGACCCACCTAAATCAAGTGCATCATCTCCGCAAAGCGGGCAAAGAATCTTCCGCCCGGCATATCGTAAATCTCCTCTCTCCGGATGCCGCCAAGTCTCAATATACAGATAAAGTAAATGCAAATCCCCATAAAGATAGCAATAAATGTACTTACCATATTACCTGCAAACATAGTGAAAATCCTAAAGAAGGAATATACCACAACCCCCATTATAATGGAGGAAATACCCGGAATAATAAAGGTCTTGCCAAACTCCTGACGGTAGCGGATGAAACGGCGGATTGAATGCTGATTCATGATACACATAAGGAAGGCAAAAATCATATTAGCATAAACCACGCCGTAAATCCCCATATCAAGGGTATTCAGCATGACATACAGAACCCCCAGATGAATCACAAGAGCTATGGCCGAATGCCGGACCGGGGTTTCCAGATGATTAATTCCCTGCAAAATTCCATTGGTCAGAGTAGAAATAGATGTGAAAATAATGGTAATACATCCCACTCTTAATAAGGAAGCCGCCAGAGTCACATCCCCATGGAAAAGCATGGACAGAATGGGCTCCGCCAAAACCCCCAGGCCCACCGTACAGGGGAAGGCAATCAGCATAGTGAAACGCATGGCATTATAGATCTTGCGCCTGGCGGACCTGTGGTCATCCACGGCCATACAGGCCGTAAGGGTGGGTACCACAGACGAACACATGGCATTGGACAAGGCAATAGGCACATTAATCAGCAGCCTGTATTTCCCGGAATAGACGCCCCAAATGGCCGTCTTTGTTGTATCCTGTCCCTTCATGGACATAATATGGTTAAAAATACCATTGTCCAGAACATCGCTGACATTATAAATGGCCGTACTCAGAATTACGGGAACCGCCGTAATGATAATCAGCTTCATAATGGAGGGCATCTCCTCCACAGGATGAGGCTCCTCCTTCTTCCGAAACCGCTTCAGAGAGGTGGATACCATGAGTAAAGCGAGAATCAAAAAAGAAAGCCCCGCCAAAGCGCCGGTGCTGGTTCCAAGCGTACTTCCCGCCGCCCCATAGGCCGGGGCGTAATGGTCATTCTTCAGGAGCCTGGCCACCTTGGTGCCATAGGAAAATAGGGACTGGGCGGCCAGAATGCTTACAACCGCATTGATAATCTGCTCAATAATCTGAGAAATGGCCGTGGGAACCATGGTTCCCATCCCCTGAAAATAACCCCTGACCACGCCCATAATTGCCACAATCAAAAGAGTGGGGGCAAAAATCCGAAGGGCAATGGCGCTCATAGGCTCCGACATCATCCTGGCCGCAAAGAAATCCGCGCCAAAATAGACCAGCAGACATACAATACCGCCTGTTATGACCGCAAAAATTAGGCCCCCCTTGAAGACTCTCTCCGCATTATGATATTCCTTCCTGGAATATCGGGCGGAAACAATCTTTGAAAGGGCCAGGGGAAGACTATAGGAAGATATCAGAAGCATAATATTATAGATCTGATAAGCCGCGGCATAATAGCCATTTCCCTCATCCCCAATAATATTGGTGACGGGAATACGGTAGAATAAGCCAATGATACGGGTAATAATGCCCGCAATGGCCAGAATCCCTCCCTGCACTATGAAATTGTGTCCAGTCTGACCTCGTTTTCTGGATGGCATAGACAGTCCTTTTACCGAATGACTACCTTGTCCGCCGCAGTATCCTGAATAATCATGACCCAGGTCTTACCCTGATTCACGACCATCTCCTTGCCCTCTGCGTCAAAGTAGCGGGTCGCTCCCTCATCTCCTCCGAACCGTTTCCAGGTTCCGGGGCGGGCCCTTCCATTGGTAATATAGGTCATCTTTCCGCCGGAGTGGCAGTCAAAGACCAGATAATCATTATCATCCAGCCTGTCCCAGGCAGAATACTGCAGAATTATATTATCAACGGCGAGCTGCTCCCCTGTTTCTTCGTCAATCTGGGGCCCTCCATACTGAAAACGATAATACTTCTTGTCATCTGCATTATACTCAAACCAAGGCTTATTAATGAGATAACCCGGCTCCACATGGGAGGCGTCAAAGCAATCATCCTCTTTTGGAACAATGATATCCCCGTCGTGGGCAAAGGTGAACTTACCCATAAACTTAGGGGAATAGTCATTATCATAACCCAGCATTTCAATGCCTTTTTTTATCCCCTTGGCAGAGGCATAGGCATTGTGGGGGGCCACCCGGGTGGTGGTGCGGTAATAGACCACATTCCCCTCCTTGGCAAGCCCGCTTAGATTATTGACATAGGGCTCGCCTAAAAGCCTCTGGGCGTAAACCGCCTGGCCGTAATGACAGTAGATGGCGTCATACTCCAGTGCATAATAGAGGAAATAATCCCGGCAGCTGCGGACAGAGCCAATCTTTTCCAAATCGTCATAATTCTCAAAAATTCCCATGATACGGGTAAGGGACCCCTCTACCACACATTCATAGAAAATATCTGCGGCGGAGGTTCCGGACATGGGCTGGGCCACCTCAATATTATTCAGCATCACAGCCACAGGCCGGCGCTCTCCCACAGACTTGGGCACCCATTTCCCGGTGAGATAGCTTCTCACCTCATCCCCCTTCTCCTCCCTTGGGAGTCCATAGGAGGAAGGATAACCATACTCCGCCGTAATTCCCAGCTCATTGGTGATAGCCTCTCCGCTAACCGTTTCCTCAAAACCGTCATAGGCATCGGGGTTTTCCACCGACTCCGTGCCGGCCTCTATTTCCTCGCCGGAATCTGCGCTCTCCTGCCCTCCACAGGCAGATAAAAGAAGGGCTGCCCCCAAGACAGCTGATACAGCAACCCTAGTAAATCTCTTAAATGAAACCAATTTTCGTCCTCCGATTTCTAAAGGATAGGGAATTCCATCCGAAATATCGATTCTATCTCCGTATGTCCAGGCTCTCCAAAATCTGCTCCTGTTTTCTCTCCATAAGGGCGGCATCATCGCTCTCCATATGGTCAAATCCAAGTAAGTGTAACATACTATGGGCAATAAGAAAAGAAAATTCTCTCTTTAGGCTATGGCCATACTCCTCCGCCTGCTCCATAGCCCTCTCATAGCAAATGACAATATCGCCTAATAATAAGGCCCCATTCTCAGGATCAAAGTAATCAGGATCCCCATCCGGCACGTCTGAGAAGTCCCCGGGAACCGGATATTCATTGGAGGGAAAAGACAGGACATCCGTCACCCGGTCAATTCCCCGAAACTCCCGGTTCATCCTCTGAATCTCCTCCTTACTCACCAAAAGGACATTAACCTCCGCCTCAAAGGGACAATTCTCCTCCTGCAGGACCCCTTCCGCCACCGTCTCCGCCAACTGCTCCCAAGGAATCTCAGGGGTAATTCCCGACTCATTCTCCGCAAATAAAACCATAATCCTCCTTGTAACAAGGCTATCCCTTATATTAGGGAAAGCAAATCCACATTCCAAAATGAAATATATTTTCCTATTTCTGCAAAAACTTATAATAAAGCTGTTCCTGCTTTAACCGTTTCCGAATCAGGGGCACATCCCGAAGGGTAATTTCAGAGAGCAGATAAATCCTCTCCGCCGTTAATTTGCGCACAATCCTGTCCACCAGCTCGTCGTAATTCAAATTAACAGCCTCATCAAGGGCATCCTCCTCCATAATCAAATCAAAGAGGCTGTCCGTAATCTTGACCACTGCCGCCTCCCGGCCCAGATGGGTACCGGGCAGACCCCAATACTCTTCAATTCCACGCATTACATTGGCCGGGAAGCCATCCTCCCGCAGAATCGATAATGTCTTCTCTTTCAAATGATTCCGTTTTCCCCTCAAAGCCCCAATCCTGTGATAATAAGCCAATATTTTGGCCAGATTTCTATCTGCTCCAATGGAATCCGAAACCCTGTCACTCAGATATGCCGTATGAATAGCCCTTTGAAACTCCTCATTATCTTCATTTTTCAATCTCTGCAGGAGCTCATATTCCGGATCATTAATACTCTCATAGAAAATCTGATCCCGAAAAAGCACCTCCTCCCTGATTTTCGGCAGAAAAACCAGGAGAATTATGACATCCAGCAATAATCCCACCCCCGGATAAATGAAGGTACCGGGACCTATTTCCAAATGAAAAATATAAAGCAGAGACAGATAGGAGCCGGCTGACAAAAAGAGGTAGCAAAGGAGGGGAAATAAGGTGGAACCGTACCTGGTCTGACGCCTGAAAAACAGGATCATGCAAAAGCCGGATAGGAACAATTCAAAAAAATAAAGCCCCCCTTCTGCACAGGAAAGAGTCGAGACTCCTGCAAAAAAGAGCAGGGAAGCCATTCCCGTCCGAAAGCCCCGGACAAGCGATACCATAAGGGCCAGGGCCCCAAAGGGCATAATGAATTCCGGAAGCAGCCCTGATGAGGAGGCCGCTACCGCCCCTGCCAGAAAAGGGATGGTGAGATCTCCCTTCACATTCGTCTCATCATCCAGAAACTTTACAAAGTTTTCTCCCCTCTCTGACCCCTTTCTCTCCAGCTTTTCGCTGAAACGATCCCCATTCAGGGCAAAAAGGAATATTACAAATAATATACAGGAAAGCAGGGCGCTGAAGCCTGCGGATAGGGGGGAAAAGCCCCGAATCAATAATACCGATGCCGTTCCAAGGGTAGAAAACAGAAATGCCGCAACCAGGGCCAGGAAACGAAACGCCCCTCCCTTATGTCTTTTGTCTGTGCCGCCCTTTGTCATGCACCCTCCCCGCATTCTGCCGTCCTTCATATTCCTCATAAGCATGAACTATCTTTTGCACCAGGGGATGCCTAACCACATCCTTCGATGTCAGATAGATAAAGCTTATATCCTCAATCTTACGGAGCACCCGCTCCGCCGTATCCAGTCCCGAAACCTGGCCCGGCTGCAAATCCTTCTGGGTCTTATCCCCGGTAATCACAACCTTGGAGCCAAAGCCAATTCGGGTCAAAAACATCTTCATCTGGGCCGGGGTGGTATTTTGCGCCTCGTCCAGAATAATATAGGCATTATCCAAGGTTCTTCCCCTCATATAGGCCAGGGGCGCCACCTCAATTAAGCCCTTCTCCATATTCTTCAGAAAAGTATCCGCCCCCATAATCTGATAGAGAGCGTCATAGAGCGGCCTTAAATAGGGATCCACCTTGCTCTGCAGGTCTCCCGGCAGAAAGCCCAGCTTTTCCCCGGCCTCAATGGCCGGCCTGGTGAGAATAATCCGGCTCACTTCCTGATTCTTGAAGGCGGTAATGGCCATAGCCATAGCCAGATAGGTTTTTCCTGTTCCCGCAGGGCCAATCCCAAAGACAATCATCCTGTCCCTTATAGCATCCACATACTCCTTCTGACCCAAGGTCTTGGGCTTGACAGGAGCGCCCTGTACCGTGTGGCAGATAATCTCCCCTTCAATATCGCGGAGACTCTTAACCCTGTTTTCTTCCTCTAAAATCATACAATATTCGACATTCTGCTCCTCAATCTCATGTCCATCCATGGAAAGACGCAGGAGCTCGCGCAGGACATCCCTTGCCCTTGCGGCCTGTTCCGGTGCCCCCTCCACACAGATTTCCCCGTTTCGGAGGACTATGGACACACCATACCGTTTCTCTATCTTTTTCGCAAATCTATCAAATTGTCCGAATACATTTCGAACATGCTCTGCCGGAATTTGATTTAGCCTCATTTGTGATACGGTTCCCCATTTAATATGCGAAAGGCTCTGTAAATCTGTTCTAAAAGGATGACCCTCATCAGCTGGTGGGGAAATGTCATCCGTGAAAAGCTCAAGTGATAATCCGCCTTTTGGGAAAGGGCGGGATCCAGGCCGTCCGAACCCCCTATGAGAAAGGTGAGCTTACTCACCCCTGAAAGCCCCAGATTCCCAATTCTCTGTGCAAAGTCCTCGGATGAAAGGGATTTGCCCCCAATCTCCAGGGCAATTAAATGGCTGTCCGGATCCAGCTTTGACAGGAATCTTTCCTTCTCCTTTTCAGGACCCGGCCCGTCCTGGACCTCCGTGACAAAACATTTACAATAACGCGACAGCCGTTTCAGATACTCGGCTGCCGCATCCCTGTAAAAAGTCTCTTTCATTTTTCCCGCGCACAGAATTTCAATCTTCATTCTTCTCCAAATATCTTTTGATATAGATTTTCTAATATATAATCCGCAAAAGGAGCATCCAGATCCAAAAAGCGTTCATTCAGCTTTTCCCTCATATAACGGATCCTGGAGAAATAAGGATCTTCTCCTGACTGGTCATCTAATGCAGCCCCGTCAATCTCCTTTGCCCCAAAGTTGTCCAGGAAATAGCCCTCGATTTCAGCAATGGTCTTCTCCTCCCGGACCACCTCCTGCTTCAGGTGATTTAAGCGCATAAGAGACCGCAGTCCTGCTATAAAGAAGAGAAGGAAAAGCCCTGTCATGGCAATATAGGTAATATACTTACCGGGGCCTGTCAGAGACAAAGGCAACGCTCCTACCACGATTAAGAAAGTGGCAATGAGCCCCACCGCCCCCACAGCTGTCAGAGTAAAGCCGGAGGACTGGACATCATTTAACCTGTCCGCCGCACTGCGGTAGGGAGGTGAGGGCGCTTTGCTCTTCTTACTCTCTTCAGATGATTCCGAATCCTCGTCGTCCGCGTCATCCTCGTCATCCGAAGACAGCTCTCCCTCATTATTCAGGAAAAATGCCCCATCGATTTTCCCCTCCTCACGCATCTCCCGGACCATACGGCGCAAGTCCTCCTCCGTCAGGCCCTTTTCCTCGGCAAGACGAAGGAGTTCCTCATAGGAAGGGATCTTATTCTCATCCCATTCCTCCGCCTCCTTCTGTTCCCTTAGGTGCTGCTTATAGAGCTCCTCGGGATCCACTCCCTCAGGAAGTGCATCTACCAGCGGAATATGACAATAGGCACACTCCGTAAAGCCTTCCCTATATTCCGTTCCGCATTCCGGACAAATCATGACATCTATCCTCCAAATGGATAGCCATGTCCGACATTTCTCATTGGAATAATGATATCGATTACAGCTTTCGTCTCAATTATTCCGCTTTGCAGATTATGAAATCATTCATTCCCATGCCGGACACAGCTTTTATCTCAATTATTCCGATTTGCCGCTCAAATATTCGTCAATTCCCTTGGCTGCGGCCCTGCCGGCCCCCATGGCCAGAATGACAGTGGCAGCTCCGGTCACGGCATCGCCTCCGGCATAGACACCCGCCTTGCTAGTGGAACCAGTAGCCTCATCCGCCACAATACACTTTCTGCGGTTGGTATCCAGTCCCTTGGTCGTGCTGGGAATCAGCGGGTTGGGGCTGGTGCCCAGAGACATAATCACGGTATCGCATTCAATCTCATATTCGGAACCCGGAATCTCCACGGGACGGCGGCGGCCGGACTCATCGGGCTCGCCCAGCTCCATTTTGATGACCCGGATTCCCCTAACCCAGCCATCCTCATTCTCCAGAATCTCCACAGGATTCTGCAGGAGGTCAAAGATAATTCCCTCCTCCTTGGCATGGTGAACCTCTTCCACCCTGGCCGGCAGCTCCTGCTCGGAACGGCGGTAGACCACATGCACCTCGCCACCCAGACGAAGGGCGGTTCTGGCGGCATCCATGGCCACATTTCCGCCACCGACAACCACCACCTTCTTGCCCCTTGCAATAGGTGTATCATAATCATCCCGATAGGCCTTCATGAGATTATTCCGGGTCAGGAATTCATTGGCGGAATAGACCCCCAGGGCCTGCTCTCCGGGAATTCCCATGAACTTGGGAAGTCCGGCCCCGGATCCTACATAGACGGCGTCAAATCCCTCTTCCTCTAAGAGGGCGTCAATGGTGGTGGATTTTCCAATCACCACATCGGTCTCAATCTTCACGCCCAGAGCCCTTACATTATCCACCTCAGGCTCCACAACCTTGTCCTTGGGCAGACGGAATTCAGGAATACCATATACCAGAACTCCCCCCGCCTTATGCAGGGCCTCAAAGACCGTGACGTCATAGCCCATCTTGGCCAAATCCCCGGCACAGGTGAGTCCGGAGGGACCGGAACCAATAACAGCTACTTTCTTATTCTTCTTTGGCGCATCCACCTTGGGCTTAATTCCGCTCTCCCTGGCCCAGTCAGCCACGAAACGCTCCAGCTTTCCAATAGATACGCTCTCGCCCTTAATTCCCCGGATACACTTGCCCTCGCACTGGCTCTCCTGGGGGCAGACCCGGCCGCAGACAGCGGGGAGGGCGCTGGACCTGGAAATAATCTCAGCGGCCTTCTCGAACCGGGCATTCTTGACTTCCTGAATGAAGCCCGGGATATCAATGGATACAGGACAGCCCTCCACACACTTGGGATTCTTGCAGTTCAGGCAGCGGCTGGCCTCATCCTGAGCCTCTTTCACATCATATCCAAGGCAGACCTCTTCAAAATTTGTGGCACGTACCTTGGGATCCTGTTCCCTAACAGGAACCTTCTTCATCATATCAATCGCCATGGACTTCTCCTTTCAGTCGCAGTTCCCGCAGTTTCCTTTATGAGTGTCTCCCTCCTTTGCGGCCAGATAAGCCCTGCCTTCCTCAGTCTTGTAGAGGGACATCCGCTTCATAGCGCCGTCAAAGTCCACCAGGGACGCGTCAAATTCAGGGCCGTCCACGCAGGCGAACTTGACCTCTCCGCCTACCATCAGCCTGCAGGCCCCACACATTCCCGTGCCGTCCACCATAATGGGATTCATGGAAACGATGGTATGAATGCCTGCCGCTAAAGCCGTCTTGGCCGCAAACTTCATCATAATCATGGGGCCAATGGCGACACATACATCATAATGGCGGCCTTCTGCAATGAGCTCTTCCATAACTGATGTCACCATTCCCTTGTGCTTATAGGAGCCGTCATCTGTGGTCAGGAAATAATGCTCTCCTCCCACTTCGGTGAATTCCTTCTCCATAATGAGGGTGCTCTTGGACTTGGTGCCTATGACTACATCAAAGGGCACTCCGTGCTCCTTGCACCACTTGACCTGAGGATAAACCGGAGCCGTTCCAAGTCCTCCTCCTACAAAGAGGTAGTTCCGCTTGCGGACCTCTTCAATATCCTCATTCACGAACTCGGAGGGCTGTCCCAGAGGTCCCGTTACATCCGCCAGGAAGTCCCCTGTCTGAAACTTTGCGATTTTCATAGATGACAGTCCAATAATCTGAATGGTAATAGTTACGGTTCCCGCCTCCCTGTCATAATCACTGATGGTCAATGGGATCCGCTCTGCCGTCTCATCCGCCCTCACGATGACAAACTGCCCGGGTTCACAGGTATGGGCAATCCTGGGTGCTTCCACCACGATCTGGGAAATGTTCTCGCAGAGCATTTCAGACTTAACAATTCTAAACATAATGCTATTTCTCCTATTCCTACTTCTGCCAATGCCTCCTGATTAGAAAATTCGTTCCTAATATTAAATCATTCTAAATAAAAGCGCAATAGCCCTTTGCCTTGCAAGGCCCCAACCCTTTCTGGATTCCGGGGGGCTCAGACCTTTCTGGATTCCGCTGGCCTCAGCCTTTTCTGGATTCCGGGGGCTCAAACCTTTCTGGATTCTGGTGGCTCCAGCCCTTTCTGGATTCCGGGGACCTCAGCCCTTTCTGGATTCCGCTGGCCTCAGACCTTTCTGGATTCTGGTGGCTCCAGCCCTTTCTGGATTCCGGGGGGCTCAGACCTTTCTAGATTCCGCTGGCCTCAGCCTTTTCTGGGTTTCGGTGCCCTCAGCCTTTTCTGGGTTTCGGTGCCCTCAGCCTTTTATGAATTCCAGGGACCTCAGCCCTTTCTGGATTCCGCTGGCCTCAGCCTTTTATGAATTCCAGGGACCTCAGCCCTTTCTAGATTCCGCTGGCCTCAGCCAAAGCAACGATCCAAATCCCGGACCAGGTCTCCGTCCAGTTTCCCCTGTTCTACATTTTGCTTCATCATAGATATGGTCTTTTCATGAGAAAGCCCCTTCTTGTAGGGCCGCTCCTCCGTCAAAGCCTGATAGATATCCAGACAGGCCATGAGTCGCTCCTTCATCCCCAAATCATCCGCCTTCAAACAGAAGGGATAGCCTGTTCCATCCAGCTTCTCATGGTGCAGGGACGCCCAAAGCGTAATCTCCTCTAGTCCCGTAACAGTTCGGAGGATATGATAGGTTCCCAGGGCATGGTTCTTTATCTCCTTATACTCCTCATCCGTAAGCTTGGCAGGCTTCTCCAGTATATCCTCAGATGTCATCAGCTTACCAAGATCATGAAGGGCTCCGGTAAAGTACATCTCATCCTGAGCCTCCTGATCCCAGCCGTACCACTCCGCCATTCTGGCGGACTTTTCCGCAATCCCCAGGGAATGGCGGCAGGTGAAGCCAGACTTATAATCAATAATCTTTGCAAAAAGTCCGGCAATCTTCTTTAATTCACGTCCGGTCACCTCTTCTTTCTCATGGGGAAGCCTTTCCATGAGAAGGGACCGCACCTTATTACCCGTCATAGCCTGGGCCCTTTCATAGGTGAAAGAGGAAAGAAAGGCCTCAGCCACCTCCCTGTCAAAGGCAACCCCTATCTGGTCCCGAACATAGGCACAGACCCTGTCATATTTCTCCCTGGGAATCTCATGTAAGTGAAACTCCACATCCAGATGATCCGCCATATGAATTAGCCTCGAAAACAATGGTATTTCCTCTGTCTTCATTTTGAAAGGTCCATAGCCGTCCGCCCGCTCATGGTGATAGAGTATGACATCCTTGACCTCCTCATAAAAGGGCATAAGCTTCATATTCTCTTCGCCGTTTTTGCAGTGCTGCAAAAGCATATTCTCAGTCCAGACAGGAAGTTCTTTAGAATAATCCAGGGGGTCAAACTTTTCCTTTTCCGCATTCTCGAAGAAAAGCCGTGCCATCTCCCTCTCCCCCTCATAGGCAGGTGAAGCCCAATCCCGGAAGAATTCGCTTAGGGCGTTATCATGAAGGGCGGCGGCCTCTGTCAGTAGAACCCTTTTCCTCTCATCAATCCCCATCTCTTCCGCCATCAGGGATGACATATAGCTCACCCTCCGGGAATGATTACTGGTAATCCCAAAGAAATACTTTTCCAGGCAGTCCAGAGCCTCTGATACTGCATACACTAGTTCCGCAAGTACAAGCTTCATATTACTTCTCCAAATTCCTTATAAACATTCTATTCTTCCAGTTCAAACCAGCTTTCTGACTTCTGATCATCCGCGCATCCGCAATCTGAACATCCTTCATCCATTCATCCGCATATCACATACTGTCATCCGCAATCTACAAGGTACACGCATTCATCCGCAATCTAGATACCGGAATTCTCGTCCT
>JAILCB010000096.1 GCA_024680595.1 Lachnospiraceae bacterium
AAAAAAAACCGAAAACCCAACGTTTTCGGCTCAAGCTGACATTATAGTGAGACACGCGGGAGTCGAACCCGCGACAACCTGATTAAAAGTCAGGTGCTCTACCAACTGAGCTAGTGTCTCTTACATCCCTGAATCAAATCAGGACCAGGGCTAGCTGGATTTGAACCAGCGAATGCAGCAGTCAAAGTGCTGTGCCTTACCCCTTGGCGATAGCCCTAAAGAACAGGGTGTGTTCAGGGTGGAATAAGGGACTCGAACCCTCGATCTCCAGAACCACAATCTGGCGCGTTAACCAACTACGCTAATTCCACCATATCGTCCGGTGCACCAATCCAAGCTGTAGGTATGGTATATAGAATCATCGAAATTCCCGGACTTCCTATGCCCGCGGGGATTCGAACCCCGGACCCACGGCTTAGAAGGCCGTTGCTCTATCCAGCTGAGCTACGGACACAAATTTTTGTAGAACCTGTAATTACCCTACAAAAAAAGCGGGTGATGGGAATCGAACCCACGTGTCCAGCTTGGAAGGCTGGTGTTCTACCATTGAACTACACCCGCATACTATTTGCGTCAATCTCAATCGGGGTGACAGGATTTGAACCTGCGACCTCCTGGTCCCAAACCAGGCGCTCTAGCCAAACTGAGCCACACCCCGTTGGAATCGCGGTTCCAAATCTTGACGCGAAAGGAATTATAGCAAAGTAAAAAGTATATGTCAACAGGAAATTTTATTTTTTTTGTTTTCTCATAACTCGGCTGTCTGTCCCCCTGAAATCCCCATTATTACAGGGGATTTGCCAATCAGCTAAATAAACTTGAATACTTCTCAACCTAATCCCCTGCCATTTGTCACCTAAACAACCCTGTCACTCCGCTACAAAATATTCTTTGAATTTCAGCCATAATAATGCTATAATGGCGGGGTTTTTCTGCAAATAGAACTAACAATTAATTCGTAATTGACAGAATATATTTCCCTTTTCTAAATCGAGAGGGGAAGAAAAACCCTACTCGATTCGGCTTTGCCCGTCATCTCAGGCCCAGAGGGCCTTCAATGATGGGCTGTCGCCAAGGTCTCGCGCTCGTGCAGGCACGCCGACGAGACTTTGGCTCCTAGCCTAATCGAGAGGGGAAGAAAGCCCCCCTCTCGATTAGGGCCTCGCCCATCATCTCAGGCCCTACGGGCCTTCGATGATGGGCTGTCGCCAAGGTCTCGCGCTCGTGCAGGCACGCCGACGAGACTTTGGCTCCTAGCCTACACAAAAAACGCTAATTAATTAAAAGCAAAATTACATGCCCGGCTTGGGCAGGAATTCAAAGTTTCACCCCGGAAAGGGTAATAATTCTTTCTAACACAGTGTAACCACGATAATAACGAAAGTATCCCCCTTTTTAAATTAGCGAATAACCCCTGTAAACATGTGGTTATTCCAAATAACAGAAAGCCCCTTGTAAACGTAACACATGAACATGCAGACGCAGGCTACGGCCTGATTATTCCAAATCCTTGTGAACGTAACACATGAACATGCAGACGCAGGCTACGGCCTGTTTATCAAAATTAAGATTAGAACCCCTGTAAAGCTTTTTTCGAAAGGAAATATCATGAACGAACAGAACAAAGTAAAAGGCTTATTATCCAGCTCCACACTAAAAAACATAGCTCTAGTCTTTATGATTATTGATAATGTATTCTTAAAGTTCCCATCCATCGGGCCTGTATGGCATTTAATAACCCGTTTCGTAGCCCCCCTCTTCGCCTACCTTATGGTGGACGGCTTCTTTCACACCCGCTCACGGAAAAAATACTGCATCCGTCTTTGGATTGCAGCTATTCTGATGCAAATTGGAAACATATTATCCTACTTCTTACTACAGAAAAAAGGAATCCCGGACAATATATTTCTAACCTTAGCCCTCGGCTTTTCTGTCATTTACTTATTTGAACTATCAAAATCCGCCACCCTTATCAATAGAATTCTCTATATCCTGTCCGGCATTATTTTGATAATAGGCGCCACTTATATATCCTGGAATAGGATTCCCCTATTATTTGGCTGTTATATTTTGCTGGAAGGGGGCTTAACGGTATTTCCATTTATTATTACCTCATATTTATTCCATTACAGCCGGGCCCTTCAGATTATATGCTCCTTTATCATATCCTTATACTTCTTTGTAACATTCGGAGTCGCGGAAACTATTCAAATGCTGGGATTCTATGGCCTTTGCATGAGTTCCGATTGGATGATATGGCAGGTGTCCCCCTTCATCCTCCTTTACAATGGGCAAAAGGGAAATTCCAGGCTTTTTGGTAAATACTTTTTCTATATTTTCTATCCCCTGCATCTATGGATCATCGCAATTGCAGCATACTTCATAGGTTAGCAGGAAAAGCGGTTCAGCCGCTATTCCTTGGAGGCTATGAATGAAGAAATCGAGAGGGAAGATGCAAATCGCACCCTCTCCGTCCGCGAGCCGCAGGTCAGCTTTAGCCGGCAAATTTCATCTCGGCAGCTCTGCGATAGAAAATATGTCTAAGCCGGCAAGAATTGACGGCTTAGACATATTATTAGAACCCTCTATTCACTTCAGGCCGGAAAAAATCTTCCTTTGACATTTCCTTCCTATTGTGTCGCACTTTAATACAGAACTCTGATAATGTCATTATATCAAGGGTATAGCAATAAGGGACCGCATGAGAAAATCGGAATACCCGAGCCTGCCAGGTCCCTTACACGTGAATTGTATATCCTATCCGCAGATTTCTTTAATCCATTCAATGAAAGTACCTGTGCTTTCGCCTTCATTGGCGCCATGACCCATATTCCAAACTAAATGATAATTTGCATCAAGCCCCAGCATCTCTGCCGACAGACCAATATTATATCCAATAGAGAAGGAAGTATGCTGGTCAGCCGTACCGCTCCGGATTCTCCAAAATTGTGCCGGATCAACTGCTCTAAAGCCATTATTACCCAGCATGATTTCCGTAGCATTCAGGAGATTTGTCTGGACTTCAATACCTTCAGCGGCTTCACCATTAAGGGCCTCCTCAATATAATTATCCACCTCTTCCGCATTAAATCCATCCAGCTTTGATAGTTCATCATAATTATCAGAAAGCAGCTGTGCCACGGATGCTGAGAAATGAACCACTCCATCCTCCGATTTGCCGAATGCATCTCCCTCTGCCGACTTGTCCATAGTATCAAATCCCGGAACAGCCTTATTCCGCATACTTACGAGACCTGTCGCAATCATAAACTGGTCCATGTCTTTTATGGAATATGTGCCATCTTCATTCAATACAAGCCAGCCGGAATAATCTCCATATTCCTCTTCCGGTACTATCTGACCCGCTGCCACCATCGAATTCAGGGCATCTGAAATATTTTGAAGAATGGCATCATAATAACTTCCTTCTCTGAGCCCCGTTAATGTAAGCACATTTCCTTTTTCATCCTTGAGACCGAGACCGTTAAGGTAATCAACAAAAGCCTCCGCTTCCAGTTCCTGTAATCTTATCTCAAAATCAGTAAATCCTTCACCGTAGGTCCCGCCGTCATCGGCCAGATTTACCCACCACCAGGCATAGGCCAGATCAGCATTTTCAATATCAGCAATCGGGCAATATGTCTGGGCCGCATAGATATTATCAGGATAGGCACTGGTGTATGTGCCATCATCATTTTTGATTAGGCCAAGTACTCCGGATTCGTACATGTACTCGTAATACTCCTTCATATTTCCCGAAGCCCCCAGGATAGAACTCATCTGACCACCGCCGGACGTTCCGACCGATATGATTTTATCCGTATCGCCCGGGATTATGTCTGTATTTGCCCGAAGCTCAATAATTCCGGCCTTCATATCCACGGCCTGGGTGGGTGATTTGCCGGTAATCTTTCCGTTTTCATCTACAGCATCTCTGCTTCTGCCGCCGATAGTGACATGAATCATCCCTTCTCCAATATAATCTGTATTTGCGGATTTGGGCTGACTGGATCGCCATCCACCGAATTCATTGGCAAATACGATGGGCGCAGTTGAAGCGGTATAATCACCCACCTGAGCATCTTGATTTATGCCAGTTACATTTCCTTCTCCATCAACTTCAAGATATGCAGCCGGTACATAAATGTTCATACGCTGTAAATCATCATTTGTAATATTGGCGGATGTGTAAACGCCTTCATATACAGTGCCCTGATTTTGCCCCATCCCGCCGGGGCCCATGCCTCCCCGGCCATTTCCTCCGGGACCCATGCCTCCCCGGCCATTTCCTCCGGGACCCATGTTTCCCTGGCCATTGCCTCTGGGACCCATTCCGCCAGGTCTCCTGCTATTCCTAGCACTGCTTTCGCTTTCGGCCACCTCCACTCCTTCGGCAGTGGAATTGTTTTCGCTTCCCGTGGCCTCCGCTCCATCATCAGTGGAATTGCCTTTGCTTCCTGTGGCCCCCGCTCCATCATCAGTGGAATTGCCTTTGCTTCCCGTGGCCCCCGTTCCATCATCAGTGGAATTGCCTTTGCTTCCTGCGGCCTCCGCTCCATCGGCAGTGGAATTGTTTTCATTTCCTGTACCTGCTCCCACACCCTCTTGGCTTTCATCGGCAGG
>JAILCB010000125.1 GCA_024680595.1 Lachnospiraceae bacterium
CCCGCATGTCCAACAACCACCTTTCACAGCCGCCAGGCCAGAATAGCCCCAACAGCCAATATAGTCAAATAAGATCTCGTAATATTAACATAGGTCACATGAAAAAGCAAGCGTTCCGCCTCAGGCCTTCTTCACCAGGAGAGACTCCCCAGTCATATCCGCCGGCTTCTCCATACAAAGCAAGCGCTCCGCCTCAGGCCTTCTTCACCAGGAGGGATTCCCCTGTCATATCCGCCGGCTTCTCCATGCCCATGCACTCAATCATCGTAGGCACGATATCGCAGAGCTTACCGCCCTCCTTCAGGGTATAGGCGGGATCGTAATTTACTAGAATAAAGGGAACCGGATTAGTGGTATGGGCCGTATGGGGGGCCCCGGTATCATAGTCCACGTTCTGCTCGGCATTGCCGTGGTCCGCACAGACAAACATGAAGCCGTCCATCTCTTTCACGGCCTCCACGGCCTTTCCGACGCATTCATCCACAGTCTCAATAGCCTTAATTGCCGCATCCTCCACACCGGTGTGTCCCACCATGTCAGGATTGGCGAAATTAATGATAACCACATCATATTTGCCAGACCGGATGGATTGGCACAGCTTGTCACAGACCTCAGGAGCGCTCATCTGAGGCTTCAGGTCATAGGTGGGCACTTCCTTGGGACTATTCACCAGAATCCTGTCCTCGCCTTCATTGGGCTTCTCCACGCCGCCATTAAAGAAGAAGGTGACATGGGCATATTTCTCTGTCTCCGCAATACGGACCTGCTTCATGCCCTGGGCGGCAATCCACTCTCCGAAGGTATTCTTGATCTCCACCTTCTTGAAGGCCACATCCTTATTGGGAATCAGGGGATCATAATCGGTAAAGCAGACATAGTGGACCTGCTTCCTGGGACCCCTGTCGAACTTGTCGAATTCATTATCGCAGAAAATATGGGTAATCTCCCTGGCCCTGTCGGGACGGAAATTATAGAAAATAATGCTGTCATTATCCTGAATCAAAGCCACCGGAGCGCCGTCCTTCATGACATTAAAGGGCACCACAAATTCATCCGTCACTCCCTTGTCATAGGAAGCCTGAATACCGCCTGTAGCGCTGTCCGCCTTATCTCCCAGACCCTCTGTCAGGCAGCGGTACTCCTTCTCCACCCGGTCATAATTATTATCCCGGTCCATGGCATAATAGCGGCCGGACACGCTGGCCACCTCTCCCACGCCGATTTCCTTCATTTTCGCTTCCAGCTCCGCCACATAGTCCTTGCCGGAGGCGGGAGGCGTATCCCTGCCGTCCAGGAAACAGTGAACATAGACCTTGGAAAGCCCTTCCCTCTTAGCCAGCTCCAAAAGTCCGTAAATGTGGGTATTGTGGCTGTGCACGCCGCCGTCGGATACTAGTCCGTACATATGCAGGGCGGAATTCTTGTCCTTACAATTCTTCACGGCACCCAAAAGGGCCTCATTCCTGAAAAAGTCCCCGTCCTCTATCTCCTTGGAAATCCGGGTCAGCTCCTGATAAATAATACGGCCTGCGCCCATATTCATATGGCCCACCTCGGAATTTCCCATCTGTCCGTCGGGAAGTCCTACGGCCATACCGGAGGCGTAACCCTTTTTGAAAGGATAATCCCTCATCAGACCATCCAGAACCGGGGTCTTTGCCTCGTATATTGCATTGTGATCGTGTCTCTCGCTCAGTCCAAAACCATCCATAATCAGCAGAACTGCCGGCTTTTTACCCATAAAAATCCTCCTTCTTCATCCCTTTGGGAACGTCTCATTCTATCATGTCATTCTTTTCCGTCAAGCATTTTCCTGTAATTTCCAATAATTCTCTAAAACTTCCCGGTTCTTCCCTTACTTGCCTTTTTCGTGATATTCCTTCTCTGTATTTACATTCCAAATCTCTGTCTTATCCGTATTTCCCGACAGAATATGGTCTACGGAAAGGAAAGAGGTCATCATAGAATGGTCGATATTATTATAGCGGTGCTGGCCGTTTCTGCCCACGCAATAGAGATTCTCCAGTCCCGAAAGGAATTCCACCGCCTCATCGATTCTCTCATAGGTGTCGAAATAGGCGGGATAGGCCTTTCTCACCCGCTCCACATGGGAGTCCAGTACCTCTGAAGGGCTGTCAATCAAGCCCATCTTCACTACCTCGGAAATGGCAAATCTGGTAAACTGCTCATCCCGCAGGTTCCAGAGCCTGTCCCCCTCTGTGGCGAAGTACTCCAGCCCCACCCAGACCGTATGCTGCAAATCCTTCACCAGATAAGGTGACCAGTTATTATAAATCTGGAAACGGCCCAGCTTAACCGTCCTATCATGGACATAGACCCAGTTATCGGGAACGATATTTCCCACCGTCTTAATCTTGGTCTGGTTCTTCAGATTCAGCTTGGGTACCAGGATTCCCAGGGTCATATAGTCCCTGTAGGGAAGGCCGGCGGCCACCTCCGCCACATTGTCCGGCACATCATTCATGCCGCCTATCAAATCCTTAATGGGCATGGAGGAAATCAATATGTCTCCAAAAACCTGATGCTCCAGGCCATTCTGCACATAGGTCAGGCCCTTCACCTGCTTTTTCTCCGGATCGATATGAATTTTCTTCACGCAGGCATTTCTCAGGACACGGCCGCCCATTTTCTCAATCTCAGAGGCCGTTACGTCCCAGAGCTGGCCCGGTCCCAGCTTGGGATAGGCAAAGGACTCAATAAGGGATGTCTCCACATGCCGGTTCTCTTTATTGGGCAGCATCTTGGAAAACACGTCCTTAATAATGGCTACAATGGAAAGCCCCTTCACCCTCTGGGCCCCCCAGGAGGGGTCAATGTCCCTGGGATGGCGTCCCCACAGGTTCTCGGTATAATGCTCAAAAAACATGGAGTAAAGCTTTTTGCCGAAACGGTTAATATAGAAGTCCTCCAGGGACTTTTCCTCCCGCTTGAAGATGGCGGAATAAACATAGGAAAGCCCCACCTGTATGGTGGTCAAAAGTCCCATATTAGTGAAGGTTTCAGGCTTCAGGCTGATGGGATAGTCAAAGAACTTGGAATCAAAATAGATTCTGGATACCCGATTCCGGTTCAGCATGACCCGATCCTCTTTCTCCGGATCCGGCCCCCCTTTCTGCAGCTTCTTTTTCCTCTTCAACAGGATATCGTCATAGGCGGGACTGCCCTGCATAGGCAGCATCTCTTCCCACCAGTCATTGACCCGGGAAACCTTGGAAAAGAACCTGTGACCGCCCATGTCCATACGGTTCCCCTTGTAATTAACGGTCTTGGAAATACCGCCCATATGGCTGCTCTCCTCGAAAACCGTCACCTCATATTCTCCTGCCCCTCTTTTCAGAAGTTCATAGGCAGCTGTCAGTCCTGCGGGTCCCGCACCGACAATCAGCGCTTTCTTCATCATGCCTCCTGTGTCATACAGGATAATTATCTAAGGCTTACCTCAGAAACTACCCTAAAAAATCAATATTAACTCCGGTCTTTCTGGTTCCGGGCCTATCATGAAATCCCTGCCTTCTCCGGTCCTTCCGGTTCCGGCTCTATCGTGAAATCCCTGCCTTCTCCGGTCCTTCCGGTTCCGGCTCTATCGTGAAATCCCTGCTTTCTCCGTCCTTCTGGTTCCGGCTCTATCGTGAAATCCCTGCTTTCCCGGTCTTTCCGGTTCCGGGCCTTATGGGGAAACGGCCGTCTGCAGCCAGAAACTCAATACTTCTTTCTATCCTTTAGCTCCATATAGAAGGCCTCATAGGCCCGATACCTTCCCTCCGGTATTTGCTGCTTCTCCACGGCCTCCCTCACC
>JAILCB010000136.1 GCA_024680595.1 Lachnospiraceae bacterium
TTAGGCTAGGAGCCAAAGTCTCGTCGGCGTGCTTGCACGCCAGAGAGACCTTGGCGACAGCCCATCATCGAAGGCCTGATTTAATCGATAATAAAATAGAGTGTTTTATTATAAGACCATAATCCCATCCACTGAGAATGACATTAATCTCTAGTCAACAGACTATTATTACAAATGTAAAAATAAAATCCAAAATATAGAAATATTTGTAAGTATTATCCATAATAATTTGAAAACCTTAAAAATTTCATAGTAAATGTTGACAAAATGAGCCCTTGTGAATACAATAAATATTATAGATTATTCCCATTGGGCCTGCTTATTATTTCTGGTAATTGAACTTTATCAAAGAGGGCTGGGGGAAGATTTTCAGACGTATGATGCTAAGGAAAGGAGGTAGATGTCTGATACCTTTTGGGTATTAGAATCCATCGGATGGAGAGGTCCGAGTGGGAGAAAGACGGAAAAAGTGATTACAAAAGAGGAACTTATTAAACGATTTAAAAATGCGTGCGCTGCAGTGTGTGCAGATGAAGCAGAATTAACAGATATCGACTCTCGTTTTGGAGACGCGGATCACGGCTATACCATGACCAAGATTTGCAATGCCATGGAAAGCGCTATTGATGCTTCCGAGGGTAATATCAAGGAAATGCTGGATGAAGCGGCCATAGCCGTGGATGAGATTAATGGAGGAAGTGCCGTTCCGCTTTGGAATACCTGGCTGGACGGACTGCAGGAGGGTGCACCGGAAGCTGATCAAATGTCGGAGGAAGAGCTGAAGTCTATGTTTCAGACTGCATTTGAGGCCATTGATGACTTTTCCGGAGCAAAGGTGGGGGACAAGACTATGATGGATGCCTTGATTCCCGCTACAGAAGCTATTGAGAATACTGGTGGCAGCTCTGATGAAATATTCGCACAGGCAGCAAAGGCTGCGGAGAAAGGCGCGGAGGCCACTAAGGAGTTTGCGTCGAAATTTGGCCGTGCCAAGAGCTATGGAAAAAAGACCATAGGCACGCCAGATGCAGGCGCTCTTTCTATGGCAAAGTTTTTCATTGGTTTATCTAAGACATGAAAAACAGCTGGGAATGCATGGGGAAAATCTTTCGTTTTCTCTTTGTATATGCCGTATATTAAGCGGCAGAAAGGAGCCGGATGGTTTCCATTATCGGCTAAGGTATCCATTAAATTTTTCAGGCTTGAGGGAAGGAGTTAAGCTATGAAGATGAAGAAGTTCATTAACAGCCAGGAGACGGTAACAGATGAGGAACTGACAGGATTAGGATTAGCTTATAGTGAAATTCTGGATGTGGAAGGACACATGGTTATCAGCAAGAAACTTGCAGATGCCGATCGTGTTACAGTTGTCACCTATGGAGGAAGCGGGCATGAGCCTGCACAGGCAGGCTATGTAGGTGAAGGTATGCTGGACATCCAGGTTGTAGGTGATATATTTGCAGCACCATCCGGAAAACTGGTCTTCGAGGCACTTCAGAAGGCAGACAAGGGCCATGGTGTACTGCTTCTTACCCTGAATTATGCAGGAGATCAGCTGGCAGGTAAGCAGGCAATGAAGCTGGCCAAGAAGGCTGGAATGAACGTCCGTCAGGTGATTACCGATGAAGAAATCAAGTATGATCCCGAGGGAGAGGATAATAAGAGGGGGCTGGCAGGAGCAGTGGCCATGTATCATATCGTAGGTGCCGCTGCAGCCCAGGGCAAGAGTCTTGACGAGGTAGCCGAGATTGGGGAACGTTATGCTAAGAATATGGCATCTCTGACCATTAAGGTTTCAGATGCAACCCATCCTCAGAACGGCCAGTCCTTTGGCGATCTGGGTGAGACAGACCTTATGGAAATCGGAGCAGGACAGCATGGAGAAGGCGGCGGAGTCCGTGTTCCTATGATGAGCTCAAAGGAGACAGTGGCTACGGTTGGTAAGGCTCTTGTGGACAGCATTGGATTAAAGAGCGGAGACAAGGCTTTTGTCATGATTAATGGCTGCGGCGCGACGACCATGATGGAAATGCTGATTCTCTACAAGGATACTGTAGAGTATCTGAAGGGCCTGGGTGTTGAGGTAGTCGCCAATATGGTTGGCGAGATTCTGACCGTTCAGGAAGCCGGTGGTTTCCAGCTCAATATTGCGAAATGGGATGATGAGTTCCTGAGCCTGTGGAATACAAAGGTTCACACCCCTGCACTTTCAAGGGAGGGTTAATTCATGGCGGATGCAGTTGGCAATAAGGCTGTAAAGGATTTTCATTTGGATGTACCTGCACCGGACCAGGGATTCTTCGTAAAGGGCCTGGGTAATACGGACTGGGGTTTGAAGAATCGACTTTCTAGAATTTTCAGCCCCAAATCAGGCAGGACAGTTATGCTTGCTTTCGATCATGGATATTTCATGGGTTCAACGGCGGGTCTGGAGAGAATTGATGTTTCTATTGCCCCTCTGGCGGATCATGCCGATGTCTTAATGGGCACCCGGGGAGCCATCCGTTCCTGTATTCCGCCGACGGCGGACCGGGCTATTTGTCTGAGAGCTACCCATGACAATTCCGTTCTTTTCGATGATTTGAGTCAGGGTTCCGGTTTTGCGCTGGATATGGAGGATGCCATTCGTATGAATGCCTCCGCTCTTGCCATTCAGTGCTTTATTGGAGCTAAGGGTGAGAGAGATTCTCTGGAGGCTCTCTGCAGGGCTGTCGATCAGGGTAACCGCTATGGTATTCCTATCATGGGTGTTACCGCTGTAGGTAAGGAGATGGCACGTACTACCAAGTACTTCCTCCTTGCTACAAGGATCCTTGCAGAACAGGGAGCAAGTATTATAAAGACCTATTTCTGTGAAGATTTTGAGAAGGTGGTTGCCGCCTGTCCTGTTCCCATCGTGATAGCAGGCGGAAAGAAACTGCCGGAGGATGAAGCTCTGACTATGGCATATCAGGCAGTTCAAAGCGGTGCCTGTGGTGTAGATATGGGCCGGAATATTTTCCAGAGCGAGTATCCTATTGAGATGTGCGAGGCCGTTCGCAAAGTGGTTCACGAGGGCTTTAATGACAAGGAAGCCTTTGAGTTTTTCCAGGAAGCAACCAAAGCCGGGAAGTAAAGATTTAAGGAGGATTTTATAATGGCTGCTGAATATATGCATGTAGGTATTCCTGTATTGAACAAAAAACCTAATATGATCTACAATGATTGGGGTAAGTTTTGGGTAAATGAGAGTGTAGATGAGTATGATTATAAGATTGAGTATTTGAAGTTTGATGAGGGCACTCGTTTCCCCGAAATTCTTTCTAAGCAGTTCCACGTTGCTTACAAGGTGGACAATGCGGACCCTTACTTGGAGGATGCGGATCAGATTATTTTTGGACCGGAAAGATTGGACGAGCATGTTCGTCTTGCTTTCATTATCAAGGATGATGCCATTATAGAGCTCTATGAGGAGAAGTAAGTTTTTTGCGAATTTGCAATGCACTTATGCTTTTGGCAGGGTAGTATTTGCCTAAGTAATTATAATAGGAGGGGACGAGTAGATATTCTCGTCCCCTCCTTTCTGCTTTCAAATCCGGTTCGGGATCTTTTGCGTGGAAGTTCCGCCTTCCTTTCAGCCTTCAAATCCGGTTCCGGATCACTTGTGTAGCAGTTTGGCCTTTCTTTCAGTTTTCCTTTCTGCTTTCAAGCCTTCTGCCCGGTGCCCCGCTATAGCAGCCGGCTTGTCCCGGTCTTCAGTCTGCTTTGATAATTCCGGTCTGCTTTAAGACCTTGTCAACATTATCTACGGGTATGATGGTGAGCTGTTCCTTGATCTCGTCCGGCACATCCTTTAGGTCTTCTTCATTCTCCTTAGGTATGAGAACTGTAGAAATTCCGGATCTTACAGCTGCCATCAGCTTTTCCGGCAGACCTCCTATAGGCATGACTATTCCCCGCAGGGAGACCTCTCCTGTCATGGCAATTTCAGGACTTACCGCTTTACCTGTCACCAGGGAGGAAAGGGCAGTGGTCAGGGTTATACCGGCGGAAGGTCCGTCCTTAGGTACCGCGCCTTCCGGCACATGGATGTGCAAATCATTGTCCTTGAAGAGTTGGGCTTTCCCCGGGAACATTGCTTTCACGAGGCTTACAGCGATCTGTACGGACTCCTTCATGACATCGCCCAGCTGACCTGTGATAATAATCTTTCCATCGCCTTTAGTGAAGACGGACTCGATGAAAAGAATATCTCCCCCGGCCTTGGTCCAGGCCAGACCGGTTACTATGCCGGGCTTTTTCCTTTCTAGGATATGATCTCTGTGAATTGGCCTCATATCTAGAAATTCCCTTAGCTTTTCAGGCTCAACCTTAACATGGCTATCCGGATTCTTTACTAATTCTACGGCGGCATAGCGGCAGAGAGTATCGATCCGCTTCTTTAAGCCCCGGACACCGGCCTCCATGGTATATTCTGAAATGATGGACTTCATGGCATCCTCTGTAATATCCAGTTGATCCTCCTTGATGCCCATGGTCTCCAGGGCCTTAGGCAGGAGATGGCGCTCTGCAATTTGATACTTTTCCGTGGCCGTATATCCATTGAATTCAATGACCTCCATACGGTTAAGGAGAGGCTCCGGGATGGTATCTGTAGTATTTGCAGTACAAATAAACATGATATCTGACAGGTCATAGGGTACATTCAGGTAGTGATCCGTGAAAGTATTATTCTGCTCCGGATCCAAAACCTCCAGGAGGGCACTGCCGGGGTCTCCGTTATAGGAGGAAGAAAGCTTGTCCACCTCATCCAGCACCATGACTGGATTACTGACTCCGCTTTTATGAATTCCATCCATAATACGTCCCGCCATAGCACCAATATAGGTTCTGCGGTGGCCCCTTATATCGGCTTCATCCCGGACGCCGCCCAGGCTTACCCTTACATATTTCCTATCCAAGGCCTGGGCTATACTGCGGCCTATACTGGTTTTTCCGGTACCCGGTGCACCTACAAAGAGGAGGATAGAACCGGACTGCTTCTGATTTAGGGACATGACCGCAATCTGCTGTAGAATTCTGCGTTTTACCTTCTTTAAGCCATAATGATCCGCATTCAGAATCTTCTCTGCCTCTGCCAGGTCAATGCTCTTCATTTCTTCCTTCTTCCAGGAAAGGGAAGTAAGGAAGTCCAGATAATCATAGAGCATACCGTATTCAGGAGAATTCTTTCCCTCCTGACGGACCCGGTTAAGTACCTTTTCCGCTTCCGCCCTGGCAGTCTCATTCATACCGGATTCTTGGATTTTGATTTCAAATTGACGTATATCAGATACCTTTTCAGGATGAAGCTCATCTAATTCTTTCTGCAGGAAGTTCATCTGCTTTTTGATGGCATCCTCCTTGTAGGCCTTCCTATAATCTGTTTCCTGGGCACTGGCAGCTTTGCTTGTGAGGCTGGACATTTCAATATATTCGTAAAGGATTTTTTCCAGAAACTGGTTCCTTTCTGTCAAGCTGTCAATCTCCAAAGCATGATATTTCTCTTCCGGACTGCTGGTAAGCCAGAGCGACATGGAGGACGCAATTTCCCCCATGGTTTTCCACTGTGAAATATAATTGCGGACGACAGCACCCCACTGGAAGCGGGCAGTAAACTCTATTAGTGCTGACTTCATCTTGTCCAGTCGTTTCTTTTCTTCATCAGGATTAATGTCATTAATATCCGTTATCACAGTTGAGGACAGTTCTATCTTCTGTCGGAGTCCGATATGGATTTCGTCAATATGGACTCTTTCATTGGTGCGGACCAGGACATAATTATCCTCGTTGATTTCCCGGATGACCCCGGATACCCCAATGGGATAGAAGCTTTCAGGAGTCATCTGTTCTTTTCCGCCTTCGTCTTTCAGGAAAAGAAATATTACCCGTTCGTCTTCTTCCGGGTCTCGTTCCGCGAGATTTTTGAATTGTTGTGTACCTAGAAAAATTGATGAATTTGGAGCTATTAACATATTATATACAGGTATCGCTATCATATTGCCTCCTATAGTATTTGTAATTCTTTCCTATTATATAGAGCTGTGTTTTTAATTAATGGACTCAGGTTCTGTCCACACCTTAGCCCCGGAGGGCCGTCGATGGTGGGAGCTCGCTAAGATCCCGTGGCATTTTGGATTCTTGCCTACGAAGATGTTGTTAGCACTCTATTTAATAGAGTGCTAACACTATATCCCGGAACTCATCTTTTGTCAATTAAAATTTTTTTAATTCTGGACTAATGATTGTTTGATTGAGAATGTCTGTCAGATTAAGAATTTAATAAATATAGTAAGGGAATCTACTTGCCGTTATTCGGTTCTTTGTTTGACATAGTCCTCTTTTAAGAATAGAATGTTTTAACGTCTATACTTGTTTATGGAATAATATAGATGCTGCATGGGATTGCCTTCAAACAAAGGGGAAAAATTTTTCCTTGTTGTATTCAGAACCTATGTAATAATTGGGGGATTATGTCAGAAGTTAATTTGATGGAAATATATATAGCAAACGGAATGGGACTTCTATTAATGTATGGTGTACTGGCAGGAAAAGCCTTTGGGATGCAAAAAAGATGGAAGCCCGGATGCTTTATTTCATGGCTAGTATATTAGTTGTATGCTGTATCATCGATCCGATTGTATTTACGCTTGATGGAAGACCGGGAAAACTTATTACCTGGATTCTGTATTTTGGGAACTTTTTCCTGTTTCTGTCAAACATCCTATATAGTCCCACCTTTTTGCTGCTTGTTGAGAGAAACTCCAGGGGGAGAAATTCAAAATATCTATTTCGCTCAATAGCATTTCTGAATTCTGTCTTTCTTATTATATTGTGTGTGAATTTTTCAAGCCTATTGTCTTTTATGTAGATGAGTTCAATAGGTATCAAAGGTTACCCCTGTTTGTTTTGTATACCGCACTGGGATCCCTATACACATTAATCGCCGTAGTTATTTATATTATTTCTCGAATTAAAGGAGGGGTTCTCAAGTCCTTTCCGACAGTAGAGCTTGTTGTGCCGACATTTCTGGGCCTGTTGATTCAGGGGAATTTCTATGGTATATCTCTGATTTGGCCGGCTACTGCCGTGGGATTAACTCTAATGATCTTGACTATACAGAATAAAAACCTGCTTTTAGATCCTATGACAGGTCTCTATAATCGCAAGTATTTGGATACATTTAAGACGGGGGAGAGAAAATATAGCATAATGATGCTTGATTTGAATGGATTTAAATCTATCAACGATTCCTATGGCCATTCTGAAGGGGATATAGCGCTTAATTCCACGGCCGAACTGCTTCTGGCCTCAGTAGGGGCAAAGGGGACTGCGGTGAGATATGCGGGGGATGAGTTTATTATTCTCCTGAATACGGATGATGAAGACGAAGCAAAGAAATGTATTGACCGTTTAGAAAAGAATTTTGAAAACTATAATTCTACAAGCAATAAGCCCTATCAGCTGCGGTATTCTCTGGGCTGGGGCATTTTTGGCTTTAGTGATGATTTAAAGGATGAGGCACTTAAGGTCATAGATGCGAGAATGTATGAGAATAAAAAAGAATACTATAGTGTAAATGACAGAAGAAGACATTGAGATGTGGAAGAAGCCAAATTGTGCGGGGGATGAGCTTCTCCTATGCAATGCTTAAAGGAGAAAGAGGAAATAAAGTGATTCTGGCTATACTTTCTGATGTACATCAGAGCGCATTAAGCAGGATAATTTCATATCCCCTTTTCTATTATTTGAATTCAGTGTAAGTAGTCCCCCGCTTTAAATGCGCTAGCATTAAGCGGGGGTATTTATTATACTATCACTGTTCTGTCATCATTAGGATGATCTCATGGTCGGTTTCACGCATGCCAAGCCGTGCCAGCCGGCCGAAGTTTGCTATGGAATTCTCCACTCCCTTGACCACTAGCCCATCCCCTGCATAGAATTGCTGTCCGTTCTTGAACATATCATAACCCAGTATTCCGGTCTCTACTGCAGTGGCTATTTTGGCGGCACAGGAGGATTTTGCCCCATCACAGACGATGCCGGAGGAGATGGCCAGGGAATTCACGATGGTGTGGGCTATGTCCCTCTCATCGCCCCCGTTCAGATAGGCTATGCCTGATCCGGCCCCGGCCCCTGCGCTGACTGCTCCGCAGTAGGCGGAGAGCCTGCCGATACCGGTTTTGGCATGCAGGGTAATTAGGTTGGAGATGAGGAGGGCCCGGTAGAGTTCTTCCTTGCTGGAATTAAGTTCTCTGGCATATACAATGACAGGCAGAGAGGCTGTCAGCCCCTGATTACCGCTGCCGGAGCAAATGACCACCGGCAGGGTACAGCCGTTCATGCGGGCATCGGAACCTGCGGCGGCATAGGCCTTGGCCCGGGTGCGCAGGTTATTTCCCGTCTTTAGAAGCACTTTACCGATATTGGCACCATAGTTATTCTTTAGACCTTCTTCAGCGATGGCTGTATTACATTCAATCTGTCTGTCCAGAATAGGACGCACGTCCTCTATATCACAGCTAGTAGCGAAGTCGTAGATATCTGCAACAGTAAGGAGGTCATAATCAGGAAGCTCCTCTTTCCCTCCCTCGCCGGAGGAATCCGCCTCCTTTAGAATCTGACCGTTTCGTTTTATTAGCACAATATTGGTGTGTTCATTGGCGATTCGAACCCTTGCCCATGAGCTGCCGTTATATACAGTGATTATCATATCGAGAAGATTATCAGAAGTGAGGGGGGTTATCTCTATTCGGCTTCTCTCCATATAGGGACCCAGTTGGGCTTTTGTCTCCTCTGGAATATTGGAAATGACCTGGAGACCGGCATTCTCATCGCCGCCAAGTATACCGATACAGGCTGC
>JAILCB010000167.1 GCA_024680595.1 Lachnospiraceae bacterium
GGGCTGTCGCCAAGGTCTCTCTATCGTGCAAGCACGCCGACGAGACTTTGGCTCCTAGCCTACACATATAGAAAAGGCACAGCCCTTTTCAGAACTGTGCCTTGTGAATCCTTTCTCCAATAGGCTCTTATCAAAAGCCTACGGATAAAATAAAAATCAAATATTAAAAGTAGAAAGAATCAGCTGCCAGAATTAGTTACAGTAACAGTACCATCTGAAGCCACAGTGACAACATAACTGCCCGGTGATGTCTGTGCCGTTACAGATACTTTACCCTCAGAACCTTTAACTCTTGTATAAAGAGTGCCATTCTCAGAATTCTGCCAGTTAGCCTCTGTCTGACGGGCAGATACGGTAGCAGAAACTGCTGAACTAGCACCATTGGACAGATAGTCCGCAACGGCCTCAGCATAGGCGGCACGTACGTTGGACATATCCGTTGACTCTCTGGAACGCTCTAACTGCTGAGTAAAGATAGGAATAGCGATGGCTACCAGAACAGCAATAATAGCCACAACGATTAACAGCTCGGCGAGGGTGAAACCACGCTTCTCATTCACTTTTCTCATAATATCACCTTTCTCCTTAAATGAATAATTTAGTAAAATTAAGTAGTTAGAAATAAAGTTGCTCAAAAAATTTCTCTTCAGCACACCTCCTCCCCTAACTTACCTAGTAAAACTCAAATTATACTATCACCATACATAATCAGTGTCAAGATTTATTCTTAGCCGACAGGTGACTCCGATTATGTTCTTTCATTATCGATAATTATATCGGAAAATTTTCCAAAAAGTATAGGGATAAGTACAATTTAAATGAATTTTTTAAATACAATATTCCTTATAGGGTCTCACCTGGAGGAATTCCGGTACTGCACCGGAGTCATGCCATACTTTTTCTTGAACTGACGGTTAAAGTGCTCCACGCTGGGATAGCCCACGCTTTCCGCCACCTTCTCCACCTTCATATTCCCGTTCTTCAGAAGGGTACAGGCCTTCTTCAGACGGATTTTCTGCACATTCTCACTAAAAGTCTGGCCGGACTTCTCCCGAATATACTTGGACAGATAGGGCTTGGAGAGCTTGAACTCCTGGGACAGATCGTCCAGGGTCACCGACAGATAATTCTCCTGAATGAAATTGACAATGTCCGTAATCCTCTTCTCCTTGCCCCCCTTATGGGTCCGAATCTCATCAATCTGATTAACTGCCACCGTGAGGGCGCTGATGGAGGAGCTGATAATGTCCTCGTCAATACCTACGCCCCAATAGCGGTTGCCGTGACAGGTAATGGACACATAGGAGCAGGCCTTGGAGGAGGATCCCCGGGTCAATGCGTGCTCTTCATAGGATGTCAGCTCATAGCTAATGTCAAAGTAGGACTTAATGGCATTGCTGACCGCGTCCAGACGGCCGTTACCATTTGCCGCAACCACAGAAATCCTGCCGTCATGAAGAATGGAAACCCTGGACAGAATTCCGTCCACCTGCTCGAAATGGACCTCCGGAACAGAGAATACGCCGTCATTCTGTATATACTTGTCCTCAAAAATATGATATACCCGCTCAGGCGACAGCTCTGCGTGCTCCTTGTCGGAAACGCCCTTGACCGTATAGCCCACATCCTCCTGCATCTCCTTGGGAATCTGCAGGCCATAATTCTCCCTCAGAATGTAGCTCACGCCACCCTTTCCGGACTGGGAATTAATGCGGATAACGTCTCCGTCGTATTCCCGTCCCAGATCCTTGGGATCCACCGGCAGATAAGGCACGCTCCAGCCATCCTTGGGATGACTCTTCCGCCAGGCAAAGCCCTTTGAAATAGCATCCTGATGAGAACCGGAAAAGGCCGTGAAGACCAGCTGTCCGCCATAGGGCTGTCTCTCGTAGATTCTCATGCGGGTCAGGCGCTCATAGGTCTCTCCAATCTCGGAAATATTAGAGAAATCCAGACCGGTATCCACGCCATGGGTATACATATTCATGGCAAGGGTCACGATATCCACATTTCCGGTCCTCTCCCCATTTCCAAAAAGCGTGCCCTCAATGCGGTCCGCCCCGGCCAGAAGTCCCAGCTCAGCATCGGAAACACCGCTGCCCCTGTCATTATGGGGATGAAGAGAAAGGGTCACCGCATTCCGGTACTTGAGATTCCGGCTAATGACCTCCACCTGAGTCGCAAATACATGGGGCATTGCAATCTCCACCGTAGTGGGGATATTAATAATGACCTTATTGTCCTCCGTGGGCTGCCATACGTCCAGAACCGCATTACAGACATCAATGGCATATTCCACCTCGGTTCCGGGAAAGCTCTCCGGAGAATACTCAAAGGCAAAATTCCCCTCGGTCTCATCGGCCAGAGACTTCAGAAGCTTGGCCCCGTCCACGGCAATCTTTCTAATCTCAGCCTTGGTCTTTTTGAAGACCTGCTCCCTCTGGGCCACAGAAGTGGAATTATATAGGTGCACAATGGCTTTGGGCGCCCCCTTCACGGCCTCAAAGGTCTTCCGGATAATGTGCTCTCTGGCCTGAGTCAAAACCTGCAGGGTCACGTCCTCCGGCACCATATTATTCTCAATCAAGGTCCTGGCAAACTTATACTCCGTCTCAGAGGCCGCCGGGAAACCAATCTCTATCTCCTTAAAGCCGATCTTCACCAGCATCTGGAAAAACTCCAGCTTCTCCTCAAGGCTCATGGGCTCAATGAGGGCCTGGTTTCCATCCCGCAGGTCCACACTGCACCAAATAGGGGCCTTAGTAATGTGATCCTGCTTTACCCAGTCATAGCTAGGCTTCTCGGGCATGAAATATTGAATCTGATACTTTTCGCTATTATACATAATCTTTTCTCACCTCATCTGCTATCACAATGCCAATCAAAGACTCCGGGAAAACAATCGCGCTAGCTCGTTAGCCCTCATCCATAATTCTCTCTGATCAAGCTAATTACTAAAAATCAACATTTTTGATGAATGTTATAATAACACAAGAGCTTTGGAATTGTATAGAGACAATTTTAATCTATTAATTTGATATTTTTTAATATACAGATAAAATGTCTCTAACAAATCCCCACATTTCCTGGCAATAAAGAGCCTCTTATCCGGCTATATTTTTAATTCTAACAAAATCACCTATATTTCCCCTAGCTCCATCATCCCTTGACAATTCACGGATATATGCTATTTTTTTGCAACTGCCTAATGCAAATTCCCTAATCTGTTCTATAAACCGCTATGTAAAGATCGGTTTCCGACAAAGGCGGCCAGCTTATTATATACCCTCTCTTTTCTATCCCCGTCAGTTGACGAAAAATAAGTATTTAGCATGGATAATCCCTCTAAATAGCGGTCAAAGGCTCCATTCATCAGCTCCGGCAGGCTTTCCGTCCTCACCTTATCCGTCTGCCAGGGATTGACCCATCCGGTCTTCCTTAGATTAAAGGGATCCTCCATGGAAATTTCCGGATCCTTAGAGCCCACAATTCCGGAGAAAATTGGATGGCCGAAGAGCTTTTTCTCCACCCAAATGGCCAGCTTCTTCTTGAGCCGGGTCCTGTCCTCCAGGAGGAAAAGAGCCATGCGCTCTGCCGTAATCCCGGTTCTCATGAGGAAATAGCCGGCCTTCATGTCCGGATAGGCGCTCTGACAGGCCGCAGTCAGGGCCTCTCCCACAGCGCGGTGCATATAGGGTGTCATGGAAATGGTGGCATGCATGCGGAAGTCCTTCAAATCCATGCCTTTCATCCGATAGAGAAGGGCCGTATCCAAATCATTCTCCAGGAAAAAATGGGTCTCCAGGGTATTTATATCATGGCTAGCCTGGGGATCCGAGACCCCATAGACATAGGGATGCACGGCGGAATCCAGTTCATAGTGCCCCAGAAAGCCCGCAGCATATGCCTCTGTACAGGCTCTTTCCTTCCCCCGGGGCAAGTCCCCCGCATATTGAAAAAGGGCCATAAGAAAAGGTCCCAGGCCTTCATGATGCATTATATCCGCCGGATTTCCGGCCTTGCGAATCCTGGCTATAGGATGAAAAAAATAGGGATCCGGCCCCTGCTCCCCCAGGGCGTAGGCCCCGTGAAAGCTGCTAATGGTATTACGCAAAGCGCATTTCTCCATACGGTGCCAGGCCTTGATTCCAAATAAATAATGTGTAGTGATACCGGGCATTGCCCCTCCTTTACTTCAATACAAGCCTCTAATCTCAGGCATAGGCCAGATATGCCCATCACAGGCCTACACTCTGCCTCGGTCCAGTACAGGCCGTCACAGGCCACTCCCTCTGCCTCGGGCAATAGATATGCAGCCCAAAGCTCTTTCACAGCTTTCCTATACTGTAATGCATTATTTCTCCGCCCCTGCCTTATCCGCGGATTCTGTGGCTAAACGGTCGCACCGCTCATTCTCCGGGTGGCCCGCGTGGCCCTTCACCCATTGAAAAATCAGCTTATGGGGCTCCGCCGCCTTGAGCAGCCTCTGCCAGAGGTCAATATTCTTGACGCTCTTCTTATCGGAGCCCTTCCAGCCATTCCTCTGCCAATTGTCAATCCAGTGCTTCTGAAAAGCATTCACCACATATTGGGAATCAGAAACGACGGTTACCGTGCAGGGTTTTTTCAAGGCCTCCAGACCGGCAATCACTCCCATGATCTCCATCCTGTTATTGGTGGTTTCGGGAAATCCTTCCGTATACTCCCTCTCGTGGACCTCCCCCGAGGGGCTGATGTATCTGAGCACCGTTCCATAGCCTCCGGGCCCCGGATTACCCCTAGATGAACCATCTGAATATAATGTCACTTCCATATATTTCATCCCCATATTCCATAATCTTTACCGACCCAAGAGAGGCCGGCATAGCGAGCAGCCGCCCCAAGAGAAACTGGCATAGTACTCAGCGTACCAAGAGAAGCCAGTATAGCGCTCAGCCGACCCAAGAGAAACCAGCATAGCGAGCAGCCGACCCAAGAGAAACTGGCATAGTGCTCAGCCGACCCAAGAAAAACCAGCATAGCGCTCAGCCGACCCAAGAGAAACCAGTATAGCGAGCAGCCGACCCAAGAGAAACTCGCATAGTACTCAGCGTACCAAGAGAAGCTAGCATAGCGCTCAGCCGACCCAAGAGAAACCAGTATAGCGCTCAGCCGCCCCTAAGGATGACTCCGCAGTTATCCGGAAAAATATCACACAGAAAACCCCTCATCATCTACAGCTTTGGCCAGACCCCGGTCTCCAGGAACTCCTCACTGGTGGCAAATGCCGCCTCTGTCAGGGTACTGTCATACCCAATCATGTCCAGAAGCCTTATGGCGTCCCTGGACTCCGCACGGCCCGGCAGCAGCTGATAGTCAAAGCTAATCTGATTATTCCTATATTCCTCGCTAAAGTGATAATTCTCGTAAATGTCCTCTAGCATATAGGTGAGCTCTATATCGTGAGTTGCCGCAAAGCAAAGGGATCTAGAGCCGGAAAGACTCTTCAGAATATGGGCACTGGCGGCAATCCTCTCCACCGTATTAGTCCCTCTCAAAACCTCGTCCACAAAGCAGAGGATATTGGAACTATTCCTAACCGCATCCATAATCCGCTTCATGGAGCGAATCTCCACCATATAATAGCTTTCACCCGCCAGGATATCATCTCTCAGGGACATGGATGAGTAGATTAGAAAGTGGGACATCCTGCAGCTCTTTCCGGGCACCGTGCAGATAGTCTGACCCAAAAGTGCCGCCAGGGCCACGCTCTTCAGGAAAGTGGACTTTCCTGAGGCATTAGAGCCGGTGACAAGAACTCCCCCATGGGCGGAAATATTAGCCGGAACCGGTTCTTTCAAGAGGGGATGGAAAAGCTCCTCCACCTCAAAAACCGTGCCCTCCTCTTCCACAAATACAGGTTCTGTGGCATAGTCCAGGGATTTCCGGAAGGAAGCCGCAGAAATCATGCTATCCAGGAAACCGATTACACAATATAGGTCATCCAGGGCAGGGCGATTAGCCTTGGCTGTCTTTAACATTCTGTTAAACTTAATGAGATCCAGATGGAAGTAAACCCGCAGATAATCCATGGGCAGCTCCAGAATACTTCCGGTCAGCCTGCGGCCCGACATTAGGAGAAAGGTATTCCGGTTTAAGGGCTTTAATTTATTAAGGGCATCCTTTAACCTATCCTGATAAGCCTTCAGATCCGGTATTTCCTCCTTTAACAGGGGCTGGCTTTCCCGCATGGCTCTCAGAATAAACATGAAGCAGACTATGTAGGGCGTGATTTCACTCTTCCTCTTGAAATAGGTCACTACATTGACTGCTGTAGACAGCAGCATCAAAACAAAGCCCACAGGCGGAGACACAAAAATCATGGAGATAGAAAGGATGCCGAATAAGAGGCAAAAGAAGTGCCAGCCATTTCCTTCCTCCCTCACGTCGTCCAGAAACCGGATACAATCGGAAACAGAATAATCCTGGGTCTTTCCCATGGCATAGAAAGCCTTTTGACACAGTACCCTTTCCCTTTCATTTTCCAGAAAAAAGCGGATAACACGCGACCTCTCCGGCAGGCTTCTCTCCCCCTGCTCCTTGGCAGAAACTACAGAACGCATCAGGTCGTAGAGATATTCGCCTCCTGTCTGGGACATGGTTCGGTCAATTACAGGCAAGACGCTATCCATATTCAGGTCGCTCCAGGTAATATCATCGATAACCCCGGGCCTTGACCTATCCTTAATAGCATAATAACGGGAAAGAAGAGCATATTCGCCCTCCTCATAATGTCTCACCCCTTTTTTCCCGAAGCCTTCAATCAGATCCCGGACCGCCTCCCGCTCCGCCTTTGCCGCATCGAGCCTGGCCTTAATAAAGAGCAGAATTAATAGTGTAACAATGATGGTTAAAATTAGATAAGAATCCATGTGCCTCCCATTACTTGAGAAAATACCTTCTTTTTCTTAAAGAAAACTTCATTCACATTATGAAAAAAATAGAGTATAATATCAAAAAAATTACTTCTATTTTACAACAGACAATTCTTTTTGTCGATGAACGGAAAAGGTGAATTATGAAAAAGACATCTATTGCCCTTCTCTTAATTGGCCCTCTCCTCTTCTCTGCCTGCTCATCCGTGCCCGCTGACGAGTTTCATGCAGTCTCTGCGGAGCGGGATTATTACAAAATCAAATACGAACAGGCCATAAGGGATTTGGAGACCGCAAAGCGAAAACTGGATACCCAGGAAATCGAGAATCCGGTTCCGGATGAATTACCGGCCGCCTCGGCCGCATCCCCTGCTGTGGAGGAGGATCTTACCAACGAGAACAGCACGGAAATACTTCCTGTCACGGAACCGGTTACTCAGGAGGCCGCGGCGGAGCAGGCTCCTCCCGCCGAGGAAGCACCTCCGGAGACAGAGAACACCGTTTCCGGCAGCAAGGCTAATTTCCCGGAAGACCAATCCACTCTGGACGGAACCATCGTCACCTCCGATTATGTCCTAATTATCACGGATTACAAGGTTATTCAGCCGGGAGAACCCGGCAATCCCCAGGGAGAAGGCCCTGTCATCGCCTTCTGGTACGATACCACCAGTACCTCGGATAATGAAATCAGCCCCACTGCCGCCTGGGGTTCTGCAATAAAGCTGACCCAGAGCCCGGATGCTGAAACAAACTATGAATTGGATATGACCACCATACCTGATGAAAAGTTTTTGGATACACAAATGCAGGTCATTGCCAAGGGCGATACCCTCTCCGGGGCGGTAGCCTATCGCCTGGCTGATGAAAAGGCTCCGGTGGTACTCACCGCCAGGGACTCTCTGGTTGGTAAAGAACTGGGCAGGCAGGTCTTTCCTTTAGAAAAACCGACGGATGATGATTTCGTAGACGGATCCGGTTAATGAGGCCTTTCCCACCGCGAAAAGGGATGGCATCCGCAAATTCCCGCTTTGTGCGGGAGACGCCCACCGCTCCGCGAAAACCTGATCCAGCGAGAATCAAAATAACCCAAAAGTAAAAGGCTGTTGCATCAAATGCGACAGCCTTTTTTCATGGAATTCAAACCAAGGCCACTATGGCAAACCAAGCTTCGAATCCCCGGTCTTTCCAGTCGGAGTGATGGATATACAGGCCTGGCGGTTTTCAATTATGGGATACCGCCTCTGCCCAATCAGGACACAGGCATCTCATGAGACCTTAACTCCTAATCTAGAATCGAGCAGGGGTGAAGCTACCCGATTTCGCACGCGAACATTCCGCACTTCGTGCTCCATGTTTTTACGACGGGCAAAT
>JAILCB010000188.1 GCA_024680595.1 Lachnospiraceae bacterium
TCCTATCTCCTGCAGAGGATTGAGGCCTATGACGGAATCGTCATTCTGGCCACCAATATTAAGGGAAATATGGATCCCGCCTTTCTGAGACGGATCCGCTACTGTATCCGGTATGAGAATCCGGATGAGGCTATCCGGAAGGAAATCTGGGAGAGCTGCCTATTGGACCGGATACCCAAGGGGGAAATCGATACTGCTTTTCTATCCTCTCAATTCGATACCTTTACGGGCAGTGTCATAAAGACGGTGTTCCTCAACTCCTGTGCCCATGCGGCCGCATCAGGACAGGAGCTAAATATGGCCCATATCATGTACGCCGTACGCCATGAGCTGGAAAAGACCCAGACGGTTGCCTTTACAAGTGATATGCTGGGAAAATATGCATACTTGGTGAGAAGCTATTGATAGAAAGGACCTTCTATGCCTCCCAAAGTAAAATCAAGAAGGGTTCCAAGAGCGGAACAGTTTTCAAATTCTTATTTGAATATGGCCCCCGGCCAGAGGATTTCCGATGCCATGACAGATTCCGGCTATCGGTCCTTTATGGATTCCGGGGATTCTGTATTTCAGGATGAGGCAGTTACAAAGGACAAGCAGGGGAATGTGACAAAAAACCGTTCCCAGGTTATTGATAGGGTTCGACAGAATATTATTACTAGAATGAAGCAGGAGAATGACCTGTCCAAATTATCTGCTGTGAATGTTGGAATGGAACATAGGGCAAGGGCCCAATCCATTGCGGATAAGGTGAATAAGATTAACAGGAAGAAGGCTGAATACCGTGAAGCTAGAGAATGGGAACAGCAGAACCAGAATCGGGGCGGGCTTTTCATGGGTGTCAGAAAGGCCTATAACCGTCACAAAATAGGGAGTATTCAAAGGGATAGATCCGCCCTGGGGGAAAAGATCGAGCAGGATGCAAGGAAGTGGGAACGCTACCGGGCTGATTATTCAAAGAATGTATTCCGCAGGCATTATGAGAAATATGATAATTATGCCAAATCATGGTATGAGCTAACCCATGAGTTTTCGGATGAAGCCTTGGGGCCGGAGCCGGAAGTGCCGGAGGAACTGCCTTCTGTTCAGGAATTGGCCCCTGAGAATGCAGTGGAGGCGGAGGCGCAGGAGCTGGCCAATCATCCCCGTCAGGGAGAGGGCGAGAATATTCTGGCACAAGAGCCCGTGAATCAGACGGGACAGGCCGGAAATCAGGGAGAGCAGGGCGGAAATCAGGAAGGACAGGGAGAAGGTCTGGTGGGACAGGATGTCGGGGGTCAGGCAGCTGTGAATCAGGCTGCCGGAGGTGAGAATCCCGCCAATCCCGGTGCCGGAGATGCCCGCAGACAGGCCATAGCCGCCCGGGAGGATGCAATAAGGAGAAGGAATGAATGGCTGCAGAGAAGAGACAGTTTCCGTGCCCGGCGAAAAATACCGGCAGAAGCGGCAAAGCAGATCATCGAATATATAGGCGTCTATGATCTAGCCGGAATTACCGCCTTAATTCCGGGGCTGGAGGACGATGGGGCTATGGATCAGGTTCCTGTAACTGCGGATAGAATCCCCATTCAGGATAATAAGGCTTTGAAAGAAGGCTCCCGGAATGCCATGCTTCAGGGGAATCAGCATTTGAAGGCCCATACCCGGACTGTCATGTATTCCCAGGCGGGGGAAAATGGGCTTCGTACCCGTTTCAAGTTTCGAAATGATTTCACCGGGATTAAATCCAAAAGGCAGTTCACTGAGGAAAATCCCAATACTCTTTCGGCTGACCTTAATATGCCCCCTGCCGACCAGAGGGAAGAGGTTCAGGCCGGGGATGCCAATCTGGAATCGGACGAAAAGGATTTGGGAGGCCGGTTCCTATATTCAGAGACCAATGCAGAGATTCTTCATGCTAACTTGAAGCGGAATGGGGAAACGGTTCACGGTTTCTATATGAACGGGGAGTTTCTGTCCGATGAGCAGGCGGATAGGGACACTATTCTAAGCGGAAAAAAGGATATGAAATTCTTTGGCCGCAGGAATTGGGACAAGCAGGAAAAGGCGGAAAAGCTGCGCACAGCCATACGGAAATCCCCCTTCTTTCAGCATGTAAATGCCAGGACCATTCAGTATTATGCCGGATATAATGCTGATATTGATTATTCCAAGGCGATTAAGAATGAGGAGGATGCCGCCTGGCTTGAAGCGGCAGGAATAGAAAAAGCAGAGGGAATTCCCTATGATGCCAATCGAGAGGATATTGAAGCGAAAAAGAATGAGGTACTGGAAACCCTCAATGTTGGTCCCCAGGAGCTGGAGGGGGCCTTTGCGGCCATCGATGACAAATTAAAGGGTCCTGCCCTTGGAACCTATTTAAAGGGACAAATCGAGGGGGGACACATAAATGAAGGCGGCAACCAGAACCTCATTGCCTTTGCCGCGAATAGTCATGCAGCTGCTTTAAAAACGGCATGCACCATACTCCTGTCAGCAGATGCGAAACCGGATTACTGGCTTGAGGCCAGGAATATTGCGAGAAAACATCCTAGAATTCTGGCCAGTCAGACCAAATATATGATGGATAAGCTTCCGGAAAGCGGAGTTCTAATGCGGATGACCCTGCTGGAGTGCCTGAGGAATGATGGGGGAGCGAGTATCCTAGAGCCCACTGCCCTAACGGTGCATAAGAGAGAGCTGGAGAATAAGAGGGGAGTAAAGGCTTGGTTTCAGAGAAATTTCTGGAATGGCAACCTTGTCTCCTATGGCCTGGAAGCTATAAATGCAGGATTTACGGCCTCGGATTCTTTTTCGGATATAGCCAGATATAAGAAAAACAAGGATTGGATGAATACACCTGAGGGAAATAAGCTGGCTCTCGAAAGGGCGGACAGACAGTTTGGAATTCTCTATGGCCAGATTTTCACGAAGGGGATGAATCTCACAACGGTATTGAGTCTTGGGGCCCTTGGCGCCGGATATGGCTTAGAAAAGCTGGGGGGCGTGGAAGCTGCCGGGGGAAAGACACGGAGCCTGGGATTTCAGGCCATGGATCTATTTGTTATTTTCGGTTCTTTAGCAGAAATTATTGGAAAAATCACGAAATTTATTAAATATATTTTCCGGAGCAAGGAGGAGAAGGAAAAAGAAGCAAAGCAGATAAGGGATGATCTGCATTCCCTGGATAGTGAGGGAACCTTTGGACAGATTCTGGATTTTGCAAGCAGTCTCATAACGCTAGTGGATACGGCCAGGGATCTTGCTTCCCACCATGTCATGGCTCAAAAGGACAAGACTGAGATCGGAGTCAGGGTCGATAAGAAATGGGGTAATATATTACAGTTTGGAGGAACGCTTAATTATTGCCTCACCATGGGCAAAAATCTGATACAGATCGTGAAGGACATAGGTCAAATCGTTCAGTCCACTAAGAAAATTTCACGAATTACAGAGGCGGATAAGGATATCGAATCTGCCATAACAGCATTTGAGAGAGGACGGCAGAATGAGGGTCAGCAGGCTCAGGATCAGCAGGCCCGGGATCAGCAGAATCCGGCCGACAATGCGCCGGGGCAGGGCGAGAACAGGGCATCGGCGGCAGCTGCCGGCCCAAATGGGGCAAATCCGGCCGAACAGGCGAATGCATCCATGGGAAAGGCGGCCCTGGAGAACTCCAATGTTCAATACTTTATGTCCCTGACCAAGATGAAGGCCAGAAAACAGCGGTCCCAGGCGGGATGGGATATTGCTAACCAAGCCCTTGTGATGGGCAAAGAAACTCTTCGAAAATTCGGAGTAGTCGGGGCACCGATTACTTTGATTGGAATGGGTGTACTAACGGTTGCCCCGCTTTTGACACAATTTGCCGGCTGGGCCGTGGGAAAGCTGAAATATGACAGGCAGAACTTCAAGAATAATATTGCCTCCATGCTGGGAGATAAGTCCTATGCCGATACCCCCTACTTTGACAAGGTGCTGAAAAGGGAGACCGGAATTGTGAGTTCCTCCTATTTGGTGGATTTAGCTAGAATTTTCACCTCTATTGACACCCATGTGCTGACCCAGAATCCCAGGAATGACGGGGAGAGGGAGTTGGGCAAGACTATGGCCAGAACCCTCTATGGCAATGTCAAGGATAGCAATCTAAATCAGATACAGTTAGAGGATCTATTGAAAAATTCG
>JAILCB010000213.1 GCA_024680595.1 Lachnospiraceae bacterium
GGATCTGCAGGAAAGCCTCCTTGATGCCGCAGCAGATCCCTTACAGTAAGTTTTGCTTTCCACTCCTTTATATCCTCCAGGCTCAGCTCCGGCTCTGGCTCCTGATCCTCCGATTTTTCCTTGACAACAAGCATGGTCTCCGACACAAATCCATCACCCAGGAAATCCGTAATCTTGTCATCCAGGCTGAGTTTCTCGTCCGCGACCAGCTTCTGAATGGCATAATTTACAGAGAACATCTTTGTGACAGATGCCAGGTCATATAAGGTATCTGTGGTCACCATAGGGCTGTCTGTACAGGGAGATCCGTCCGGCAGATAGGAATTAGTCCTGCCCCAGGCATTCTCGTAAACAAGTCTTCCATTCCTTACAATAGAAAGCTGGGCACTGGTAAAGCCGTTCTCTATATCTGTCTCGATTAAATCTGAAATCAGATCCAGTGCCTTGGGATTGATTCCTTCCTCTTCAGGAGTGCCCTTTATTACCTCCGGGAAAGGAATATACACATGTACTGCCTCTGTTAATTCAGCGGGCTTAATATTGGAGATCTGAACCGTATTCATGCCATCCACCGCAACATCCGCAATATTCACGGAGATGGTATTTCCCCCGGAAGCCTCCTCCATATTGACAGCCCGTCCATTGACATACATGCGAAAGCTCTCCACTTCCTTGGCGCTTTTCACATAGAGATTTCCCTGCCCATGATAGCCGAAAAAGCTATACATACTGTTCATGGCCAGAGTGTCATCTGTATATCCTTTCCAGTCAGGAAAGGCCACACTGGCCTGCCAGCTATTCCCTGACAGAGTCTCCGCTTCCGTCCCACTAATAGCCACCGGCTCCAGCACAAGCTCCTTGCTGCCGCAGGCAAAACACAAGAAAGCAAGTAAAGCACATAGCAAAAAACATCCGGCAATTCTTTTCCCAAATTTCATAAGCTGATTCATCCTTTCTTCTTGTCTTCACTAACATAGTCTCTGATTACTGATAATACAAAACCAGTGTCAGGCAGTCATCAAATCCACAATAATTGCTACCCGGTACATAACTTCTTGTCTTCGCTATTGCCGGTTTTCCGCTTCGGCGGCTAGTCCTTATTTCTTTTCCTGCTCCCTATACTGGAAAGGAGCTCGCAGAGGCACCGGGTATCCCGGTCTCTCTGACAAATCACCCCTTTCAAATTTACCATAAAAGAATCCCTATTACAAGCTAATATAGGCTTCTGGTTTAAATGGAAATACCAACCATTTTCGAGCTACTGGACGGATCCAAAAGCCACCCTGAGCGTCATTAATGGGTCCCGCCCTATGTCTCCTTACTGGGCAATTATTCCGTAGGATCTTTGTCCCCGTCCCGCAATCATCTAGGACAGATTTATCCTCCCCACTCGATTTCACACGCAAACATTCCGCACTCCCCTCCCCATATTCTCACGGTCGACAAATGAATTGGCATGCAGGCATGCATTCGCTTACTGGTCCTAGACTAATCGAGTAGGGGTGGGAAGACCCCCTACTCGATTCCAGCCTCGCCCACATCTCAGGCCCTTCGGGCCTTCGATGATGGGCTGTCGCCAAGGCCTCATCGGTGCGCAAGCGCCCCATGAGGCTTTGGCTCCTTGCTTACACAAAAAAAGACTCCTCCCCGAGACGAATCGCGGTTAGGAGTCTTCTTTAATTAAAATATTCACTAATTTTGAAAGGTCCTTCAGCTTGGACCCGGCTGATTTTTATTCTTCATCATCGTCGTCATCATTCTCTTCATAAGAACGGAAAGGAAGTCCCTTTTTGGGATAACGCTTGGGGTCAATAGTAAGGCCCATCTGTTTACGCTCGTAGTTCAGTTCTTTCATAAGTGATATTGATACCAATAATAACAATATGGCAAAAGGAAACGCCGCAATTATCAGTACATTTTGGAGAACATTGAGACCTCCGGCCCTCAAAAGGACTGCCGCAATTGCAGAAACCAGTATGCCCCACAGCACCTTGATCTTGTTGTTGGGGTGAAGGCTCCCGCCTTCAGACTGCATGGCCAGCACAAATGTAGCCGAATCCGCCGATGTTATAAAAAAAGAAAACACCAATACTATGGCTAATAGCGACATGAGCCCCGAAAGCGGGTATTTGTCAAAAGCTGCAAAGAGCAGCTGTTCAAAAGGTTTCTCAGCGATGGATGGATCCAGTGCGAAGGCATCTGTTGAGAGAACGCCAAAAACAGAGAACCACAGGAAGGAGAAAACGGAAGGAATCAGCAACACGTAGCTGACAAATTCCCTGATGGTGCGCCCCTTTGATATACGTGCAATGAATACGCCTACAAAAGGAGACCACGCAAGCCACCAGGACCAATAAAACATAGTCCAACTGTTGATCCATTCCTGCTGATTTACGTTACCTGCACCGGTTCGGGTGCTCATACGGAGCAGATCCCCCAAATAAAGGCCAATGGATTCTGTGAAAGTGTTCATCATCTCAACATTAGAACCAATTATAAATGCAACTACCATTAGGAGCCCCGCCAAAATCATATTGAGGTTTGAAAGGGTTTTAACTCCCTTATCCAATCCTGAGATGGCTGAGGCCATAAATAAAACTGTTGCTACAATGATAATAATAAGCTGAACCGCATGATTCTGAGGAACATTCAAAAGCTCATTGAGTCCCCCGTTTATCTGTATCGCACCGGAGCCTAAACTAGTTGCAACTCCTATTACCGTTGCAAAAATTGTGAGTGAATCCAACACCTTACCCAGTTTGCCCTCCACTGCATTTCCAATAAGCGGCTTAAGAGTGGAGGATAAAAGAGTCGATTCCTTCTTGCGGAACTGAAAGTAGGCAATAGCAAGGCCTACAATTGCATAAATAGCCCAGGCATGTATTCCGTAATGGAAAAATGAATACTTAAATGCGTCACGCAGGGCTTCCTGACTGTATAACGCTGCCTCGGGCGCCTGAATGGCATAATGTGAAAGCGGCTCAGCAGCGCCGTAGAATACCAGTCCGATTCCCATTCCCGCTGAAAAGAGCATGGCAATCCAGGATACAGTACTGTATTCAGGTCTGGAACCCGGATCCCCGAGGCGAATCTTACCTGCAGGGCTCAGCATCAGAATAAAGCAAACACCTACAAGAAACAAAACCAACAATAAGTAAAACCACCCCAGATTAGAGCTCAATGAATCTCGTAAATTACCTGTGAAAGCTTCAATCTTTGTTGAAAAAACCAGAGATGAGACCACAATCATAATTATCGCTATCAAGGCAATCCAAAACGACAAGGTAACTTCTGTTTTTATCAGTTTCTTAAGTTTCTGCATATTTTCCTCCTTGTACTATAACCTAAAGCCTACATTAATATTTGATAAAAGTCAAATTTATACATAAAGCAAGCATTGACATTTATCAAACCTGAATGTAATATTAGGCAAAATACGGCATTATTGTTGGAGGTATTTTTATGAAACAGAAGGAAATGGTTTCATTACTTCAGGCTTCAACACTTCTTTCCGGAGTTGTACTTTCATGTGTCGACCGCAAGCGTTTTCCATTTACCAAGACACAACTCAATATCTTTACAATACTTGAAATGGAGGGTGATTTGTCTATGAAACAAATCGCTCAATTTCTTGCCACATCACAGGAACAGGCCACCAGAACAGTAGCTCCACTGGCAAACGCCGGTTACGTGGAACGTATAACCGATCTTTCCAACAGAACCCGAATTAATATACATTTAACGGATAGAGGCAAGCAGATACTGGAGGATAGCAGAAAGGCTATGCTAGAGAAACTCTCGGAGAAAATCAATAATTCATTATCTCCTGAGGACAAGAAGGTCCTTTGCACGGCCGCCTCACAGATGGTAACCATGCTAAAGAGGATCAATCAGAAGAAAACCTGAACTATAGCGATATTACTCATCAGGAAATCACTGAAAAGATCGTTAAGAAAATTCACTTACCCATGATAGAATTACCGTTTTCAATGTGTCCGGGGAATTTAGGATACCACCACCAGCAAGGAGTGCGCACCAGGGACGGACAGGCGTTTTTGAATGTCCAGGGAATATAGGATACCACCACCGATAAGGAGTGCACCCCAGAGACGGACAGGCCTTTTTAGAATGTCCAGGGAATATAGGCCGCTGCCACTGGCAAGGAATACGTCGCAAGGACGAAAAGGCGTATTTGAATGTCCAGGGAATATAGACCGCTGACACCACCAATAAGGAGCACATACCAGAGACGGACAGGCCTTTTTAGAATGTCCAAGGAATATAGGCCGCTGCCACTGCCAACAAGGAGTACACCCCAGGAATGGAAAGGCCTTTCTAGAATGTCCAGGGAATATAGGCCGCTGCCACTGCCAGGATTACAGAAGGCAGCATGTTGGCGACCCGCACCTTCTTCCCCCAAACCAGATTCACTCCTACGCAGAAAATCAAGATAGAGCCGATCAGGGAAAGGTAGGCTATGGCAAGCTCTGTCATGACCGGTGCCACCAGGCGGGCAAGCACTGTAATTACTCCCTCGAATAGAAATACCGGGATTGCTGAAAAAGCGCATCCCTTTCCAAGCGAGGCAGTCATCACAGCAATTATAATAAAGTCCAGAACAGATTTAACGAAAAGTGTGGAGTAATCACCCATAATTCCATCCTGTATGGCCCCCACAATTGCCATTGCGCCAATGCATACAGTAAGCGATGACGTGACGAAGGCATTGACAAACTGCTTGTCGTCACTATTTCCGGTTTTCCGTTTCAGCCACTCGCCAAATCCTTCAAACCCCTTCTCTATGCCAATCATCTCGCCCACAACAGTACCTATAGCCAGGCAAAGCACAACCAGCATGGATTTACCGCTAACGAGACTATTGCCATCAATTCCCAGCATTCCCTGCATTGCGCCCGCAATCGCAATGAATATTACGCTGATTCCGCAGGATATATTCAATGCATCCTGTTGCTCCTGCTTGAAAAATCTTCCTGTAAAGTGCCCAATCACACCTCCTGCGATAATGGCCACACTGTTAACAATTGTCCCTAGTCCAAACATTAATCATCTCTCCATAAATAAAATACATAGTTTCTTCCGCGAGGGAAATCACCATTGAATCCATAAACTAATGCACCTGCATAGCTGCTCCAACATTATAAAGCTCTAATATGCATTACCTGTAAATCCCCGTTAATCCTCGCAAGGAACCATTCCAGCAGCCGCTCCTTATTCTCAATCCTTCTTGTCTATCGTGGAAGTCAGCTGACTCAGGCACCGGGTAATCCATCTTTCCCTCATTTCATTTGAAAGAGCTCCCACAACCATCAAGTCTTCCGGTCTCTCTTTCAAATCATTGTTTTCAAATTTACCAATCGAGTAGGGGCCCCACAAAAACCGCCTAATTGCAAAAAAATTACTCTATAAATTTAATGTAAAAACTGTTAGAATGAATCATCAGGCTGTTAGGGTCTTCTAACAATGCCAGACAGGAAACCCGGACAGCTGAGAAGCTATAGTCAGCATTATAAGGAGGTACTCAATGGATTTAGGTTTGAAAGATAAGGTCGTAATGATCACTGGTTCAACCGGAGGATTAGGTCAGGCTCTCACCAGAGCCTTCGCAGAGGAAGGAGCCTTGCTTGCCATTTCCTCAACCAAGCAGGCAAAGCTGGATACCATGCTTCCCGAGCTTGCAATCCCCTCAGATAGGCTCATAACCTTTGTCGTTGATGTGACAAAGGAAGATCAGGTCAAGAACATGGTGGAAAAGACCATAGAACATTACGGCCGCTTAGATGTCCAGGTCAATAATGCCGGGTATGAAGGCCCCAACGCCGCCATCACCGATCAGACTCTGGAGAACTTCATGAGCGTATATAATATCAACGTCTTCGGTCCTTTCTATGGCATGAAATATGCCATGAAGCAAATGATTGCCCAGAAGAACGGCGCCATTGTCAATATTGCCTCCAACGGTTCCTTTGTGGGAGCTGCCAATATGGGGCCTTATGTATCCTCAAAGCATGCCGTATTAGGTCTTTCCAAGTGTGCAGCCCTGGAAGGAGCCCCCCATGGAATTCATGTAAACTGCGTCTGTCCCGGTGCCATCGACACTCCCATGATGCGGAAAATCGAGAAGGCTTATCTGGGAGAAGGTGTCTCCGTAGAAGAAGCCATGAAGACCTTTGGTGCGGCCTACCCTGATGGCAGATATGCCACTCCCGAGGAGGTAGCGGACCTGGCCGTATATCTGGCATCCGAAAAGGCCAGCCACTTTAATGGTGCGGCCCTGCGTCAGGACGGCGGCTTAGAAGCCACAAGCAGATAAATAGAACCCCTGTATATACAGCACTGTTGTACTCCTGAAGATAAGCAATTCTCCTGAAATCTCTAGATTTACTATCTATAGATCGAAAGATTGCCTACACCGCCTTGAAGGGCCATATGACAATACCGGAGTCGGTAACCGGTTTGTAAGGCAGGCAATTGATGTTGTATTAATAAAGCTGCCACTCTTTCCTCAAGGATTTCATATATATTCAAGAGGAAAGAGTGGTTACGACAAACGGCAAAATATCAATGTACCTACAATATCCTGTACCCTGGAAATCCGGAAGATATGCCAGCTGCGCTAACTGATTAAATACACCAAGTTCTTTCATGTCTAAATAATATTTTCTTGAATATTATCACTCTGATGATATTCAGGTTGAATCAAAACTTTCTTTTGCCTTACCCATTATGATCAGCATAACTATGAGAACTATTGGAAAAATTAGCCCTACTCCCATGCCAACTCTGATATCGTCTCCGGCATACTGTGTAACCTTTCCCACAATAGCAGGTCCTATGCTTCCTCCAAGGTCACCGGACATAGCAAGGAGTGCAAACATCGCTGTGCCCCCAGTTGGAAATTTCTTTGATGAGATGCTTATTGTTCCGGGCCACATGATTCCAACGGAAAAGCCACATAGAATACATCCTATAAGTCCTATGACAGGATTCGCCGAAAGCGATGCCATGAGATAACAGACTACACAAAGAGTTCCTGATCCAATCATAAATTTCATCAAATCGAACTTCTCTCCATACTTCCCATAAAGTACACGGCTTATTCCCATAGTAACCGCAAACATACATGGTCCCATGAGATCACCCATCATTTTGGAGTATATAATATAATTTCTTAAAAAACACCAGAATAAATCATATGTTTTTTGCACTATATCGTAAGAAAGAGTTTCAGCATTGCTTTTTCATCTCTTCTTTCATCAAAAAGCCATTTGCACTAGAACCATATAGATAATTGTGCCGGACAATATACTGATTAGCGAATTCCTCTTCCATGCCTGAAGTCCCACCACGGCCGCGACCCCAATTAATTCCGGCAATCCATAGGGATGGGCCATAAAGGAGATATCCTTTAAGCAATAAATAACCAGCATTCCTATAATGGCAGGAGGCAGCACCTTGCCCAGATAGGAAACATATTGGGGAGTCCTATTTCGGAAAACCACGAAAGGAAGGGCTCTCAAAAGTATAGTCACAACTGACATGACCGCTACCAGAATCGCTGCATTCATAGCAAAGCCTCCTCTCTCCTACGGAAAAGAGTAAGCACCAGGGTAATGAGAAGCATGGCGGGTATCAGGAAATTTCCGGAACCAAATACGACAAGACACAAGGCCGTACAGATTAAGCCTGTCAGGGCGGGAAGATGGTCCTTGGACGTCACCCACTGCTCCGTAAAGGAAGCCACAAAGAGGGCCGTCATGGAAAACTCAATTCCCGCAGTGGAGAAAGGCAGAACCGCACCCAGCAGGCTGCCCAGAATACTCCCCGTAACCCAATAGCTATGATTAAAGAGGGAAACAAGGAAACGATAGAAATTCACATCCCCTTCCTCAGGCGCGCTTCCGTCACACAGCAGGGAATAGGTTTCATCCGTTAATGCAAATATCATATAAGGCTTGTACTTCCCCGCGCCTTTATAGGTATCAATCATGGATATGCTGTAGAATAGGTGCCTTGCGTTCACCATGATGGTTGTAATAATGGTATTCAGAATGGCTGCCCCTCCCGTAAGCAGCCCCACTCCCACATATTGCATGGATCCCGCATAGATAAAGAGGCTCATGGCCCCGGCCCAGGCTACCCCGTAGCCCGCGCTCCTCATGAGAATGCCAAATCCAATCCCCAGTACAATATAACCGGCCATAACCGGAAGGGATTTTAAGAATGCCTGCTTAATAATCTGTCTCTTCATGAATATATAATCTCTCCTTGTAATAATTTTCTGCTATATGACAGACCTTTTTGTGATTATGGAAATCCTGTTTACCTTCCTTCTTCAATAAATCACGTCCTATATAATATCAGAAAATTTCCCAATGACAATCATAAATGATGAGACCCATACTCTCTGTCCATAACGTTCAAATTGAGCAGGGGGGAATCCCCCCCTGCTCGATTCTGGCTTCTCCCGCATCTCAGGCCCTTCTGGCCTTCGATGATGGGCTGTCGCCAATGACTAATCGGGACGCAGGCGTCCATGAGGCTTTGGCTCTTAGCCTACACTAAAAGGCTCACGGCCTCCTATATAGGATAGCCGTGAGCCTGAATCATCCAAGTATTTAGTTCCGCATTAGTCAGAGCATTCGCACCCAGACCCAATTCGGTCATTATTTTATGCTTATAGTATGTCCGCTGTCCACATACTTATCCTTGTATACCAGATAGACATTATAGGTATCTGCTTTCATATTGCCCACCGGCATGACATACTGGCCATTATATTCCATATAATCCCGCCTGGTCTGGCCTACCGATGTGGCATCATATACATAGGTATGCCGTGAGCCCTTGAATATTACCTGTGATACCGTATGATCTCTTGAGCTGACATAGAAAACATCGCCAACCAGCTTTAATTTAACCTTTTCCGGCAATTTCTCTTCAGGTGTCCCTACCTCTGCATCTAAAAGAGCTATATCATTTCCGGAACCCCCCCTATCTGCAGCATTCGAAAAAGCCACAGAGTCTGAGGATAGCAGATTATTTGAGGATACCAGATTATTAGAAGATACTGCAGAGTTTGTTGATACCCCGCCGCCCAATTCTATTAAGGGCCGCAGCTCTCCTTTCAGATAATTCCTATCCAATTCCAGAGGCTTAGCCAGGTCATCCCAGTCAATTGCCATCTTCCAGGCCCTATAAGCCCTATGCTTCAGAGAATAGCGGTTCAAAAGCTTCCCGGACTCATAGTCATACTCATAGACCATGCCCTTCCGGCCATCCTCTTCCACATCTTCAAAATATACGCTCATACTGAAAAGATGGCCGCTTTCCTCATCATAATAGGTATTACTGGTAATATTCGAGAATTCACAGGGCAGGTCCGCGAGCTGCTTCACCGTCATCTTCTCCTCATTGATACTATAAACCTTACTGAAGGAAGTCTTCTCATCATCAATAGTCTCCAAGTCAACCACATCCGTATTATGGTTATCAAACATGGACACCTCCAGGGTTTCCGGATCCTTGTCCAGGTCATCCTTCACCCTATATACCGAATGCTGCTGATAATGCCAATTGAAGTCTCCCTCCGGCTTCAGGACATACTTTTCAAAGTCCGTTCCCTTCCACTCCTCCGGATTAGAAAGGATCCACTTAATCTCTCCTGTCTCATAATCCAGCTTGATACCGGAATTCAGATTCCTGGCACTGAGCAGGATGGACTTATCTCCGGGATCATAGGAAACCGTATTCAAATGAGCCCAATCCACTTCCTTGGCAATATCCTCACCAAAGATATCGATTAAGGAGATCCGCTTCACCTCTTTGCCTGTCTTCCTGTCTAGTTCAACAATCATATCCTCCTCATGGCCCTGCAAGGAACTGGAAAGAACCAATAGATTTCCTCCTTCCTCCATCTCCATGACATCGTGGTGGTTTCCATTTGCTACATAATAGGCATTCCAGGCCCTTCCCAGATAATCCATCTCATAGAGAATAGCTGATCCCGGCTTCATATAGGTGGGTACCACGGCATCGCCTGACTGGAACAGAAATCTCCCGTTAGAGAGAGGGAAAAGTCCATAATTATGACATACCCTAATCAAAACCCAACGCAGGTCCCCATTTACATCATAGGCATAGGGATTCACAACTCTCTGTCCATATACCATGGTGAGTCCAAAGGCTGATTCCTTGCCGCCCTCCTCACAGATAACCTCTTCATCAAAGAATTCATGCAGCTTTCCGGTCTTTATGGATAGCTCCTTAGTATCCAGGACCGAACCCTTACTATCCAGGAGCTCCAGAACCACCTTATTATCCATGTCAGGATAGAGTCCTACTACAGGGACTCTATGCACAGTTGCTGCTGCCACCTCTCCTGTGATATCCGCATTTGGAGTTTTCCCCTTCACGGTGACCCTGACACCGCACTTGTCTTCTGTCCGGAAAACCACCATTGCAGTAAGAGGAGAATTATTATAGGGATTCAAGAGCACCCGCGGATTCTCAAAGGTATAGGACTCATCTGCCGCCTCCTTTGCTATCTTCTTCTCTATCTCCATATCAGCGGCAGGCAGGCTCTTTGCCACCTCAATGCTGCTTTCCGGTGCAGTATCATCGCTTCCGCCAACAGGCTCATGGGAAGTCATATTAGCAGAAACCTGAACTTCACGGCCATAATAGCCATAGCAATAGTTCCCGTTCGCATCCACGGTTATCAGGCTGGATTTAATATCATAATAGGTCCTGGCATCGTATGTGACACCATCCAGAACCAGGAAAATATCCTGTTTTGTTCTCTCAAAACCATCGACAGCCACAAAACCTGTAATATTTACATTAGTTTTCCCATCCACCTCAGATGCCGAGGAATTCAAGGCATAGCTATGGGTCTCATCCGTATCCTCATCCCTCAAAATGAGGAAGGCATCTCCAACCTCATCCGGAGTCTTTTCCGATTCATAGCTCCCCTTTATCATCATTTTGGTTTCATCCAGGCTAAATGTCCATCCGCTGCCCTGTAACTGCTCTGCCTTTTCCAGGGACAGGGAAGCCCCGTTTCCAGCTCCCGCAGCCTCTGCTTTCAAAGCTCCTGAACCACCTAACTCCGCAGGAAGCTCCCTTTCCTTTGTAGCACCCAAACTGCCCAGGACAAATCCTTCACTATCCACATCCTGGTCCGCCCCTCCCTCATTATACATAGGAAGCCTAAAGGAACGGAAGCTCAGGGCCGCCGCCCCATCACCGGACACCGTCAGTTCATAGGAAACCTTGCCCCGATCCAGCTGATCAATATGAGTAGATTTGATAAGCCCCGGAATAAACATATCCTTGGGATAATAATCATTACTGTCTGTCTCAGGATTATAGAGATTGGAACCTGCAGTGACCCAGAGGCTGTTCTGAGTACCGTCCAGAGACTTCACTCCGGAAATCCAGTCCGAATACCATTCCCCTCCCCTTTCCTTTCCATAGGAAAAGACCTGGCGGGCCGTCATATTATCCGTATCCAGGGAATAAACCACCGCTCTGGAATAAATATCATTTCCGGACACTCTCTTGTCATTATCAATAGCCTTGACCTTGGCCGTCCCATTATCAAAGAGAGCAATATCCCCATTATCCAGAATGCTCACATTATGCTGGGCATAGAACCACTCGAAATCCTTTCCCTGCGGCTTAAAGAAGTATTCTTCCGGCACCTGCTCCCAGCCTGTAGGATCCCCCAGAATCCATGCCAGGGACTTATCCGATTTGTGAACAGCCACAATGGCATCCAGATGCCTGCAGGACAGAAGGACCAAGTCATTCTCCTTATCGTAGGCCAAACCATTATTATGGCACCAGTCCACCTCATCACTGCCGTCCGTAACACTAGATGCGGATGCCCCGTCCCCGGGCTTCAAAATATCCGCCATATTCAGCTGCCAGACAAGCTCTCCGGTCTCCCCGTCAATCTCCACCACATGATCCTCAACTGCCGTCAGATCCTGACTGTCGCTGGCAACAAGGAGATTACCATTGTCCAGCTCCACGAAATCATGGTGCATGCCTCCGGGAATAGCATATTCCCGATAAACCTTACCTGTCAGGTCAATCTCCTTTAAGCCCGATTTATAATAATTAGGCTTCAGGGAATATGTGGTCGGAACCATGAGATGACCGTTTTCCAGTCTCTTGACTCCAAGGGAACCGCCATCTGTATAGTACCAGCGCACATCTCCCTTACTATCCACAATATATAGCCCGCCGGTGACACTCATAATAAGAGTCATATTCGAATAATCATAGGCGGCTTCATTCTTCATATCCGCAGTGAGGGTGCCAAAATCAAAGCCCGCATCCTCCGTCTTAATTTCCAGACTCTTCTTCCTGCCGTCTGAAAGGAAGAGATCCACCTGAGTAGTATCATTATTATAAAGACCATAGACCGGAATGATATGCTTTTTGGCACTTTCAAAGCTGCCGGTCACATCATCCTCCTTGTCCTTTCCTCTTACAACAATTCTGCCGCCGACTTCATCCTCCGTCTCAAATATAATTACGGCAGTCAGAGGAGAATTTCCGTAGGGATTCAAAATCACATTGGGCTCTTCAAAGCTGTAACCGCCGGAAGCCTCCATCCTTAATGACTCATCCACAGCCTTCTGTGAGTCAAAGGATGATACCATAGAGACCTCTGTAATCTCATCCTCATCATCCTCATCATTTAACTCATCCAAAGGTGTCAATATCAGCTTCATTTCATAGTCAGAATTCTCATCCACATAGCATAGGGTATAATCCTCATCGCTCTCATCCACCTCGTAGGCAATCCATCCCTCATTATTGCCGAAATTCAAATCAGATGAGCTCATCCGGACCATAGAAAGGTCCTCCAGGAAAACATCATCTGCCCTCTGGTATTCCTTGCCGTTACTGCCTTTCACAACGAGCTTGGACCAGACAAAATCATCCTTTCCCTCCTGCTTCTCCACATTCAGCTTTAGAAGCAGATAACTTTTGCCTTGAGGAGCACTCTTGGAAAACTGAGATGTCTCCACATTAGTATAGCCTAAGATAACGCTTACATTTTCCAGTTCCTTTTCCTTGGCAGCCTTAGACACGTAAAGCTTGTAGCCCGCTGCCATCCCTGCCTCCATTCCCTTATCTTCCCCGTCCTCATCCGAACCATTTCCCATTTGGGAATCCGATGTGGAAAGAGCCTCATTTTGAGAGACCGGCGCCAAACCGCCTCCCATTCCTGCACAGCCAGATAACAGCCCCGCCACAAGTGTTATACTTAGAATAAACCCCCAGTTTCTTCTCCTCAAATCCTCTTCCTTTCTGTTCAAGCCTGTCCGCAAAAAATATAAGCAAATATGCTCTTAACCCCTATTGTGCTTCAAATACTAAGCGACACATCTTGCCGTGGCAGCCCTGCAATCTATTCAGGCAGTCAAGCTTTAATATGCTTCAAATACTTTGCGACACATCTTGCCTTGGCAGCCCTGCAATCTATTCAGGCAGTCAAGCTTTAATATGCTTCAAATACTTTGCGGTCCTGTTTCCTTATCCCTTGGATAAGGCACATGTAAACACTGCACCCCCCTCGGGACGGTTTTTCCCTGTCAAATTGCCATTCATCTTTTCTGCGGCACTACTGGCAATAGCCAGGCCAATTCCAAAGTTACCTCCTTTCCCCTTGTAATAACGCTCAAAAATATGCGGTAAATCCTCTTTATCAATACCATCTCCGTCATCCATAACAGAAATGAGAACCTGATCTCCCTGTTCTTTCACGGAAATCACAACCTCAGTTTTGGCATAACGTATGGCATTGCTAATCAAATTATCCAGAACCCTGGTTAAAAGCTCCTCCTCTCCCATAGCTGTAATTTCATAACCGGCTAGTTCCAGGTTGAGAGTCACATTATTCTGAAAAGCAAGTCCCCTGAAACGGTCATAACAATCCTCAATCACATCCAAAACCTGTATATCTCCCAATTCAATGTGGGTTTCCCCGCTATCCAGGCGGGATAGGGTCAAGAGGCTGCCCACGAAATAAGCCAGCCTGTCACTCTCCTCCAGAATAGTATGGGCAGCTGCTTTGTCGTCCGGAAAGATCCCCTTTTCAATCCCCTGGGCATATCCATTAATGGACATAAGGGGATTTCGGATTCTATGGGAAACATTCTGAAAAAAGGCCTTTTGAGACTCATCCGAACGTCTTAGCTGATCCGACATACGGTTCATGGCATTTCTGAGTTCCTCCAGCTCCTTCAATGAGAATTCCGGAGAGATTAGTTCAAAGTTTCCCTTTCCAATACGCTCCGCCTCATCGCAAAGACGGTTCAAAGGTGCAGTAACACTCCTGGCCGCTAACCACAGTGCTACAAAGACTGCCACTGCAATTCCGGCAGAAATCACCAGAACCAGAATAGTAGCCCTGGTAATCCATCCCCCTACCCTAGACGAGGGGCAATAGATGATAATATATTTCATCTGGGGATAGGGTGCCGGAGCCCGGCTAATGTCCACGAGAAAGGTCTCCCCGCTTTCCACCGTCAATGTAGTACTTCCTTCAAAGCCCTTTTCAATTATGCGGGAAAACTCCCCTACAAGCGGCTTCACCTTATCCCGGAGCTCCCTATCCCTTGGATAGGATAAGCGCATTTCGTCCGTAAGGATCATGAGTCTTGCATTTCCTCCGATTTCCGATGCAATCGACCCCGCCTTTCTCATAAAGGAAATGATACTATTCTTTCCCCGGGTCTCCCCATTGTCAGAAAAATCCTGCTCCATGATTAGGTCAATATTGACCTGAAGAGCTTCTAGATCCTCCATGGTCTTTCGGTAAACATAGCTTTTCGCATTCTGCCTGAAAACCAGACAGGCTATAGGCGGTATAAGGAGCAGGAAAAAAAGGGCCGGCAAAAGAAAGCGGCGATATATAGTGGATCTTTTCATTCATCCTCCTCATTCGCAATGCGAAAACCATAGCCCCAAATAGTCTCCACATGTACAGGACTATGACACTGCCTCAGCTTTCTGCGAAGACGCTTCACCAAATCGTCCATGACACGGGTATCCTCCTGCCAATCCACCTGCCATACCGCCTTTAAAAGCTCCTTGCGGTTTACGGCCCGGTCCGCATGCTCAACCAGATAGAAAAGAAAATCAAATTCTGTGGGTGTAAGTGCCAGGGATTCTCCTGAGATAAAAGAAGTGCGTGATTTGGAATCCATTCTCAAAGCCCCAAAGGTCAATTCCTGCAATTCCTGTTCGGGCTGTCCCCTTTGCGAGCGGCGCAGAAGTGATCTCACCCGCGCCACTAGCTCCAGGGGTAGAAAGGGTTTTATCAGATAGTCATCACTGCCCAGATTTAAGCCGGCCACTCGGTCATAGGGGCTGTCCTTTGCTGAAACAATGATGATAGGAAGGTCCTCATTATTCTTTCTCAGCGTGGAGCATACTGTAAGTCCATCCGTTCCCGGCATCATAATATCCAGCACCACCAGATCGGGTATAGTATGTTCACAGGCTTCCAATAGTGCGTCACCATTTGGAAAAGTCTCAACCAAAAAGCCTTCCTTTGTCAGGAAAGCCGCAATTAACTCCCGTATATTTTTTTCGTCATCTGCAACATAGATTGTCTGTGACATTTATTACCTCCATATATTATGTAAATCTTAACAAAGTATTCTCTACGAAACAACAACTGCCACATTATTGCCACAAAAAATCATGGAATTTTAGAAGAAGGTGTAATATGTTGGACCGGCGCCAAAGCCTCACTGGTGCGCAAGCGTCCCGATAAGGCCTTGGCTTGTAGCCTGCAATCGAGCAGGGAAGATGCAAATTACACCCTCGTCCGCGAGCCGCCGGTCGGCTTTAGCCGACAAATTTCATTTCGGCGGTTCTGCCATAAAGAAAAAGCTCTTTATGTCATTTCACTGACATAAAGAGCCATCCCTATATTATGATTAAAAAATATTATTTCATACTATTCATACCCACAAATAACCCCCACTGATATTGGCGGTTATTGATAGAGTATCTCCGCCATCCTGGCAATATCATCCGCAGATTTCTGCAGCTCCCCGATAGTTGCGTCAATCTCTTGCATTTCCGCACTCTCATCCGCCACATTATCACTGATTCCGGTAATCTTTACCAGCACATCATCCACGGATTCCTTGACCGTAGTCAGTATTTCTCTAATCTGATCCGTTGTATCCTTAGTGGAATTAGAAAGGCTCTGAACCTCGCTGGCCACAACCGCGAATCCCCTTCCCGCTTCACCCGCTCTGGCGGCTTCAATACTGGCATTAAGCGAAAGCAGATTTGTCTGATCCGCGATTTCCTGAATGCTGGTAATAATCCCCATGGAAGCTTCCACCGATTGCTCGATATTCTTAGTAGAGCTTGTAATCTCGGCCTGCTTATCTGCCATATCCGACATCTGCCGGGTTGCCATATCTACGGTCTTGGCAATCTCCGTAATCCCGGACCTCAGTTTCTCAAGGCTGGGTGCCAATTCCTCCTGAAACTTAGTTTTATTATTCTTTTCATTGGAAATGTCCAGAATAGTACCTGCCGCCATTAAAGGAGTCCGCCGATCTGCAGACCATACCACATAACTAGAAGCGCGGACCCATATATAGCTGCCGTTTTTATGCTGCATCCTATATTCCCTATCAAAGACTGTTCTGCCGCTGGCATCCGAAAGCTGTTCTGCCATTTGCTCCGAAGCCCCCTGCACATCATCCGGATGAATCTTTGTAATCCAGCTGTTCATAATATCCGGGAAATCCGAAGAACCATTATAGCCCAGAATTTTCTTGAACTGTGGGGAAAAGACCATAGGAGAATTGGGATCACTAATATCATACTTAGTTAAATCCATGGACCAGGACCCCTCCAGCATCATCAATTCCACAGCCTCCTGTCTCCTGTGATCATGCTCAAGGGCTTCCGATGTATCCTTGCTATCCTGTATATCTGTAAAAGTTCCTATGAAAACAACAGGAAATCCTTTGGAGTTTCGGGTACATTCTCCTGCGGCATGAAACCATCTGTAACCGGCTCTCTTGGTCTGAAGCCGATAATTAATATCATACTTAGCCTTACCGCTTACCGCCGCCCCATAGGCTGCAAAAACATCATTCACTTCGTCCGGGTGAATAAGGCCTCCCAAAGCATTAATTTCATCCGGCAATTCCGATAAAGAGTATCCCAGCATCCTGCGAAACTCATCCGTATACCGGACACTGGTCTGCTCCCCCTTTTCATCAAAATATGCGATCCAAATCCCCAAATGAGTACTATTATTAACCGATTCCAGCATTTTGTAATTCAGATCTGATTTTGCCTTCTCTGCCGCCAGAGCCTGCTCAAGCTCGGTAATCCTGCTCTCATATGCCTCTACTATCGAGTTCCCTCTCTTTTTTCCGAACATAAGCTGTTCCTCCACATTTAAACAATATATATCTGCAACCAACTAATCTCTTGCGGAACAAGAAGTATCTCCCACAGATAGCGGAAGTTCCCTATTCATTCCCTGATGTATATATCTGCATATATAATGAAATATACATTTCATTATGTTACATTGATATTATTGAAAATGCAACTAAATTTTCCTTAAATCACATACCAAAAAAATCCTTGATTTCATCCAACTTTTTCAAGGTCTCAATCCGCCCCACCTCATAAACCCGTTCCAGCTCAGAGGGGTTCTTCTCTGTCCTGCCTATTTCCAATGATTCAGGGGGCCTAATTACCACTACATTTCCCCACTTTTCCATATTTTCAATGTCATTTATCTGGGCATTATATCTCAAATGCCTTGTAGCCATGGCCCTAAACAAAGCCGGATAATCCTTTAGGGCCAGCTTTATAATGGGAAGCATGGAAACCTGCTTCTTTACGAAGCCCTTTGGCTGCGTCAGGACAATCAGATTTCGGTTATACCCCCTTCTCTCCAGAAATCTATAGGGAATCGGGCAGGCCACCCCGCCGTCCAGAAGCTTTCTGCCATCTATCGATACTACACGGGATACAAGGGGCATGGAGGCCGAAGCCCTCATCCATTCAATATCCTTTTCCCCTCCGTCCGTGCATTTATGAAAGACAGGTCTCCCTGTCATCACATCCGTAGCTCCAATATAGAACTCCATGGGATTTTTCTTGAAAATCCTTTTATTAAAAGGATCCAGAACCTCCGGCAGGGTGTGATAGCAAAACTCCGCCCCAAACATGTCCCCTGTCTTCAGCAGGGACCGAAAACTGCAATAGCGGGGATCCCTAGAATACTTTTTGTTATAACGAATAGGGCGCCCAATCTGATGGGACTTGATATTGCAGCCAAAAACCGCCCCGGCCGATACTCCCGCCGCCCCATCAACCTTAATCCTACACTCCATTAGGACATCAATCACGCCGCAGGTGAACATCCCCCGCATAGCGCCGCCCTCCATAACCAAACCTCTTTTTATCATCCAATTCTCCTAAAAGTCAAAACGAATGAAGCTCTTCCTATCCGTCAATATAGGCCTAATATCAGGAATCCTCTTCATTCCCTACAAATCATCCCTCCCTCGTGCTAATTGCACAGCAGGGAGGCGTTTGCCGCATAAGCCAGAACCCTCCACCACTCCATTCCTCCAACCAGGGAATTGAAAGGTGTACTTTCTAAACGTCCTTTCATCTGCCCATCATGGTTCCTTCCTTTCAATCCCGATTCTCATTTATAGAATTATAATACAAAAAAAGTAAATATCAAACTTTTTCTTACCCGAGATACAGCTATAGAGCGGAAGGTTTTCGATGATGGGCTGTCGCCTTGCGTCTCGCGCTCGTGCAAGCTCGGCGACGAGACTTTAGCTCCTAACCTACAATCGAGTAGGGAAGGAGCAAATCGCACCCTCTCATCCGTGAGCCGCCAGCCGGCTTTAGCCGGCAAATTTCATCTCAGCGGCTCTGCGAATCGAGAGGGGAGATGCAAATCGCACCCTCTCATCCGCGAGCCGCCGACAAATTTCATCTCGGCGGCTCTGCGAAAAAGAAAGAACTGCTGCATTGATATCTATGCAGCAGTCCTTGTTAATTGCCTTATTCAAGATCAATCCGTGAATTCGATTTGCCCGGTCCCGGCCTTTCCCTTACTTATTCAACCAATACTTCATACAATTAATGGTTTATAGCTGGCACTCCTTATTATCTCTGTTGTAGTCTGGAAGTCCGCGGGTTTACTATAATAATACCCCTGGGCCAAATTGCAGCCCAAATCAACCAGCATCTGTCCCTGCTCCCTAGTCTCCACTCCCTCTGCAATAATCTCCATATTCAGCTTGTTGGCAATGGTAATGATACTTTCAATAAGAATTGCCGACTTCTTATCCTCCGTAACAACATCTGTAAAGGACTTATCAATCTTTATCACATCAGCCTCAATATTGTGAAGGAGGGACAAAGAAGAATACCCTGTTCCAAAGTCATCAATAGAAATAAACAGTCCATGTCCTTTCAGAATCTTTACAAAGCCGATAAGCCTCTCGTACTCATCGTCCTTCATGCTTTCTGTTATTTCAATCTCAACATCCTGGGAAGAAATCCCGTTATCTTCAATAATCTTCATGATCCGGTTTTCGATCTTTGGGACAAATAGATTCTTCTTGGAAAAATTAGAGGAAATCCTGGGCGGATTCAGGCCCATATCCTTCCACATCCTAATCGCCCGACAAGTCTCATTAAAAATAGCAAGATCCAGCTCCGGTATCAGTCCCTCCCTATCCAATGTAGGAATAAACTGATCCGGAAAAATGTATTTATCCTCATGCAGCCACCTGCACAAAGCCTCAAAGCCCACCAGCTTTCCTGTCTTCATATTGACCTTGGCCTGGAAAAAGGGCGTAAACTCATGATTTTTAACGGCTAAGGGGAATGCCCCAATCACATTCCTGCCCTTCATCATCATTTTCTTCAGGTCTTCCCCGTAGAAAACCACGTCCCTCTTAAATCTGCTTTTACCCATGCCACAGGCTATATTGGCATCATTAAGTCTATCCAGAAATGATTTTCTCTCATCTCCCCCTAGAACAGAGACACCAATCCAGGCGCCAATTTCAAACTGTTTCTTTGGCGCATTCTTTAGCTTGGATATGGTCACAGATTTAGCCCTCTTTAGGAATCTGTCCAAATTCCTATTATGAACATATATGACAAAGTTATCGCCGCCCATGCGGCCTGCGCACTCATCTTCATCCGTAAAGCGGAGCAGCTTGCGGGAATATTGAATAATTCCCTCATCGCCTGCTTTGGCTCCGGCCACCTCATTGATATACTTGAAATTCCTGAGGTTCATTCTCAATAAGGTAAACTCCTGAGGGCCTTTCTTTTGCGTCACCCTGTTGTATTTCTTTTGCACAAAAGCTATGTTGGGAATACCCGTAAGGGAATCGGCCGACTCCGCATGGTTAAGCATCTTCTGCATATTCCTTCTGCTTGTCATTACATATAGGATATCTGCCAGGAATCTGCATAGCTCATCATCAATGTCACTCTCGTCCAGCCCCTCTTCAAACTCCATATAGGCATGAATATGCTCAAGACCATGAAAACAATAGTTAAAGCATCTCCTAATCCCGCCTTTTTTCCCGGAATCATAAAGAACGCTCCTGCCCTCTTCTTCATCAATATCAATCACCAGTCTCCCCGTCCTCTGGTTTCGATACTGGTCCCCGCCATCCAGTTTCACAGTATAATATAATCTCACAACATGGAGCATTTCACAGACATTATCATATATGGCACTCTTGGAATCCGCTTCTGCTTCCGCCCTGAAAAGCCTTTTCAATTCTTCTATTATATCATCTCTCAGTTCCATAAAGTATATCCTCCAAATGCCTATCTCACTGTAGAAATGAAAACTAAAATCGAACAGGGGGAAATCCCCCCTGCTCGATCTGACTTTGTCCACATCCCTGTTCCAAAGCGCCTTCGATAATGGGTACCCACCAAAGTCTAATCGAGCAGGGAAGATGTAGGTCGTACCCTACTCGTCCGAGAGCCGCCGGTCGGCTTTAGCCGACATATTTCATCTCAGCGGCTCTGCTATAAAAAATGCCGCCATCTCAGGCGGACAAAAGATAATAGAACAACAAGTTTGCCCAAAAAACAATTATAATAGTACCCGATTCCGTAAAAAAAGTCAATTTTTATTATTGTATATTATGAAATACAGAAAAAATTATACAAATCGGCAGAAAGCTGTAGTCCATAACCTTGCTTCCTGATTATTTTTATAATCGACAAGGAAACGCATTCGGAAATCCCAGCATTATGTCAACCATAGCCGCCGGAAATCCCGCGCCCTGCGCGGGACATGCTTGTGCCAGTCAAGGATGCAGGCCTCCCTCTCCGGAAATCCCGCGCCCTTCGCGGGACATGCTTGTGCCAGTCAAGGTTGCAGGCCTCCCTCTCCGGAAATCCCGCGCCCTTCGCGGGACATGCTTGTGCCAGTCAAGGATGCAGACTCCCCGGAAGTCCCGCGCCCTGCGTGGGCCTCGTCCACCCGCTTCGCGGAAACCTAATCCAGTACGCTGCCGGGTGAAGCTCCTCAAAGGCTGCCCCGTTTTCTGCCAGAGATACGTCATGTCATAAAGGATAGTAAAAGCCGTCCACCAGGCCGCCCCAGGCATTGAAAGTCCAGTTGCAGCCACGGATCTCAACCTTATCGTTAATTACAAAGGTAGGGCCGGTGTCACGCACCCAGGCATCGTCACTGCTCATTTCCACAACCCGGATATTATCCGGCAGACGGGAACGGGCATTGGCGTACTGAGCATTGGAAACAAGCATCATGAAAAAGTTAAGCCATTTCTTCATAGTAAACCTTCATCATGTTCATATAAGGTCAGCATATAATATGACATTAAATAATTACTGATAATTTGTCAACAAGGCGGTTTTTCCGTTTAAGTCAGGCAATGCTGTATCCTCCCGCGGCAAGAACCGTCATTGCTTTCTTAAACTCTCCTGATCTTACCAGTATATAATCGGTATTATAGGTAGATACGGCAAATATCCCTATTTTGTTTTCCGCAAGGATTTCTGTTATCTTTGAAAGTATTCCTACTAACGAAAAGTCGAGTACCCCCTTTATACGAAAAGCTTTCCACCCGTCTTCCCGTTCTATAGTATGCCCAGGGACGTCTTCTGTCCTACACACAAGTGAGATCTCTTCATCTGTTTTCTCTAAAAAGAAGAACTCTGATGACAGATCAACATCTTTTATATCCGCTACCTTGCAGACGGTCAGATCATACGATAATTTTTCCAATTCCATTAAACCATATTTTTCCATAAGTATTTCATCCTCCTTAAAAACTAATGCTATATACCTGATTCCGTGAAACTCATAAGGTCTCTGTCTCGTGTATTCATTGTAAAATAGAACTTTTATAATATTTCTGTTATTAGATTTTTATTTCACCATATGGGTGATTGAAAAAAGGTCTAAAATACCTGCTTTCTATTTTTTTAATCACTCTGCTTGTAGTACAAGTGAAGGATATACATCAAGCATGTTCCCCTCCCGGAAATCCAACTAATTTCTAAATAATATTTGTCTTGATTAAGGGGTTCTCTTTACTATTTATACTATGTTATAATATATCATAAGTAATAAAAGATCCTTTTAATACTTGATTATAAATACTGGAAACTGCCTATAAAGAAAGGATCTAAATCTAATTTTAATATGAAAAGCATAAAGAATAATTTACAAATATTAAAACTCAGAGCTATCTTCCTCCTTACAGTAACCCTTATCGCCGAAGCCATATTCACGGCATTGCCGCTAAATATAATAAAGGCATATGCCGATCCTTTTTCAAAAACCATTACCAACACAAAACTCGGATCGGGTGATATAGGAAGCCCTGCGGAGCCTGCCACAAAGGATTCTCCCTGGAGCGGAAGCAAAGTGTGGTACGGGAAATTCAAGATTGGCGACAATCAGCCATCCCCCCTGTTATTCCGGGTACTCTCACCAAAAACGGCAACATATACCGATACAGCTCATCCCACCATGTTTTTGGACTGCGAGAATACCCTGTATTCAAAGGCATTCAATGATCCACCTTATTTAGAGACGGTCGAAGGAAATCTGTGGCGTTACAGCCGTCTCAGGTACAGCCTTAACGGAGATGATTTTCTTGAAAAGGCAGAGGGTTTTACCGATAAGGAGAGAGCTTGTATCGCGCTAAGCAACTTAGTAGGCTGGTGCTACGAAAGTGATTCTTATCTGGGTGATGAAAATAAATCTTTTGTCTTTACACATACCAAACGTACCCGCGCCGAAGTTAGCTCAGATAAAATCTTTATTCTGGATGCTGAAGAAGCGCTCAACCCTTCTTACGGCTACTGGAAGCATAGCGGGTATCTTGGCGGCAGTGAAGAGCCTATTAGTATTAATAACCATGTAAAACACTATATAAACAATGATAGTTCTTATTATTGGTGGCTTCGAACTCAGGGTAATCAAGAGGATAAAGTTGTCATAGTATTACAAAAAGGGAACTTATCCTCCACAACTATTACGTCAGAAGGAGGATTAACCTATTACAATGTAAGCCCGGCATTAAATATTGATCTGAATTCCGTCCTGTTTTCCACTGTAGTAACATCCGATCCGGGAGCAGGAGAATTGAATGCCGAATATAAGCTTACAATAAGTGATAACAGTCTCTCAGCTTCCATCACCCCGGGAGAATGTGTGAATAAAACAGGTAATATGATCTCAATTCCCTATACCGTTAACGGAGATCCCGATCATATTTCCGTGCTGATCACAGACAGGGATTATTATATCGAAGGTGCAAATATCAAAGCATATTCATCCTAT
>JAILCB010000219.1 GCA_024680595.1 Lachnospiraceae bacterium
CTCATCTGTGGCCTTATTTAATATGGCATTGCCGCTGACTTCTTCGGCGGCAATGCCATATTAAAGAAGGCCACAGATGAGGTCATCGCCAATGCCATAGGCAATTCTGGGGACAGTGCAGCTCCGGAATCTGCAAATACCGCCACTCAGAGGGCAGATGAGACCGGCTCATCCTCTTCCTTTGGAAAGAAGCCCGCCTCCGCCCCGACTGCCCGGAGAAGCCAATTCCCGGGATCCCCTGTCGCCGACATGGGTCCTGCCCTGGACAGATACCGCAGAATGCAATACTACCAGCTGTTTGATGACAGCGATATCTATGACTAAACTAAGAAAAAATAAAAAGCTCATATTCTATGGATCGGCCTTTCTCCTGCCCTTCCTCCTAACCCTGTTTCTATTCCTATTACAGGGCATCTATCCCTTTGGGGACGCCACCTTCCTGAAAAAGGACTTCTATCAGCAATATACGCCCTTTTTCTATGAATTTCACAGACGGATTACCAGCGGAGGCTCCTTCCTATATTCCTGGAACGCAGGCCTGGGGGCAAATTTTCTGGCCATTTATGTCTATTATCTGGCCAGTCCCTTTAATTTCCTGTCCATTCTCCTGCCTGAGAGCCTAATTCTGGAATTCATGACCTATATGGTGGTCATCAAAATCGGCCTCTGCGGCCTCACCATGTCCTATTATCTGAGAAGACACTTTAACCGTATGGACATGGCCATCCCCTTTTTCGGAATGGCCTATGCCTTCAGCGGCTTCTTCGCGGCCTACAACTGGAACGTCATGTGGATGGACGTCCTATTTCTGGCGCCCCTGGTCATTCTGGGACTGGAAAAGCTAGTTGAAAATGGAAGACCCTATCTATATTGCATCACCCTGGCTCTCTCCATCTATACCAATTACTATCTGTCCATCATGCTCTGCTTCTATCTGGTCCTCTATTATCTGGTGCTGATAGTCTCCAAAGGCTTCTCCATCAAGGCCTTTCTGCGCTTTGGCTGGTACTCCCTCCTGTCGGGGGGCTTTGCATCCATCCTCATTCTGCCGGAAATAGCGGCCCTGAAATTCACCACCTTTACAAATCTGAGTTTTCCCTCCAGCCCCTCCTTCTATATGAATCCCATCGAAATCCTGGGCCGGCATTTCGTGGGAGTCTCTGTGGAAACCGGCCTGGACCACTGGCCCAATATATATTGCGGTATCATTATATTCTTCCTGCTGCCCCTCTATTTCCTCTGCAGCCGGACCCCATTAAGGGAGAAAATTGCAAAGGGCCTTCTCCTTCTTTTTCTCATCCTAAGCTTTGACTTTAATATGCTTAATTTCATTTGGCACGGCTTTAATTATCCCGATTCCCTGCCGGCCAGACAGGCCTATCTCTACATTATCCTCCTCCTCACCATGGGATGCGAGGCCTTTCTCCGGATCTGGTCCATGAAATTCCGGACCTTCCTAAAGGGCGTCCTGGCGGGACTCGCGGCGATTGTCCTCATCCTCTTCCTGGATAGGGATGACGCCATTGAAAGCTATACCCTGCCGGTTACTGCTGTTTTTGCCATATTAATTCTGGTATTTTTTGTCCTATTCCGCTTATCCCGGAGCGAAGTCAGGCTGCCCGGCAATAAGGAGCGGCTCATAGTGAAGACAGTTGTCCTGATTATTTTCTCCACGGAGCTCTGCGTCAATATGTGCCTGACCGGCTGGCATTCCCTCAGTAGGAGCGATTATTTCTCCACCTTCTCGGACTATCGGGCCCTTAACGAAATCATCGAGACCAGGAACCGGAATTTCAGTTCCCCCCTTTCCCGTGCGGAGGAAGAAAAGAGGAAGGTCCGAAACCATTCCATGACCATAGGCTATTCCTCCCTCTCCTGCTTTTCCTCCACCAACAGCGGCCTTTTAACCAAGTATTGCAGCCGCTACGGAATCATGAACAGCCGGGTTTTCTATTTGTCAGATGGAACAACCCCTTTCACTGCGGCCATGATGGGCCAGCACTATACCCTGGTGCCTCCCTCCGCCACCTATCTGGGCGGTGAGGATATAGCCACCCCCCTGCGCTTTCATGAGAAATCCGTGCTCTACAAGCGGACCTACACTCTGCCAAACGGCTATGTCATCCGGCCAAATAAAGATAATCTCTTCATTCCCGCAAAGGATGCCGAAAAGATTATTGACGGGGAGATCAAGGTGGCTTTTTCTAATTTAAGCCCCATTCCCGCCCAGAACTCCATGTTTTCCGCCCTGGGAGGCAGCCAGACCCTCTTTCACAGTAAGGATGCCTATGAAACAAAGGACGGGGCCATGACCATCCGCTGGGAGACAAACGGCCATTTATTTGTCTATAATCCAAAGAAGGAAAAGGAAAGCCTGACTATTAGCTTCGATGACGGCAGCTCTGACATTGAGTATGAGGCAAATAAGTACCGCTATATACAGGATCTGGGCTGGCACCGCAAGGGGACCAAGGCGGAAATCAAAAGTGAAAACCTGAATATTTATTCTATCAATACATCTGCCCTGGGCAAATTCACGGCCAGCGTCAATTCCATTGAAAGGCTAAGGAATATTAAGCGCACCAACAGCTCTCTGACCGGCAGTATTGAAATGAAGTCCGGGGGCAATCTGGTCCTGACTATCCCCTACGAGCCCGGCTGGAGGCTCTATGTGGATGGGGAGGAAAAGGATATCCTGGTATTTGACGGGCTCTGGATCAGCACCCCCCTAGGGGCGGGCAAACATGATATAGAGCTTTCCTTCTACCCAAAAGGCCTCAATGCCGGTATATTGCTCACCCTGCTTTCCCTCCTGCTAATTGTCCTCTCATTCTTAATAGAGAGAAGGAAAAGGCCAAGGGTGAATCCCTTCCGTCAATATTGATGAAGGCAATTACCTGTTAATTCAGAAAGGAAAAAGAATGATAGTAACCGATCTTCATTTACATACAAAATTCTCCTCAGACGGGATCTCAGAGATGGCGGATATGATTGCTTCCGCCCGAAATAAGGGGCTGAAAACCATTTGCTTCACCGAGCACATGGATTACGACACCAATTTCCCCGATGGCACCTTCGTAGTGGACACCGATGCCTATCTGAAGCGCTACCACGAATTGGTAGCCGATGGCTATGCCATTAAGGACGGAGCTAACCTACGCCCAGACAGAAACCGGGACCTGCAGCCGGCCGATAGCCATGCCATTAAGGATGGGGCTAACCTACGCCAAGACAGAGGCCGGGACCTGCGTACAGCCGACGGGCATGCGGTCAGGAAGGGGACAAGCCCTTCTGAAAATGAGGAAATCCCCGACCTGGAGGTCCTCTTCGGGGTGGAGCTGGGCCTGCAGCCCCAGCTGGTACCCTTTAGCAGGGAATACGCGGCCTCCTATCCCTTCGACTTCATCATAGGCTCTTCCCATGTGGTGAAAAAGCAGGATCCTGCTTTTTCTGCCTATTTCGAGCGCTTCTCCACGGAGAAGGAAGCACTCATGGCTTACTTTGAGGAAGAGCTCCTCTGCGCCCAAAAATTCGATGAATTCGACGTATACGGCCATCTGGACTATGCAGCCAGATACGCCCCCTCGGGTAAAGACGTCTTCTCCTACAGAAAATATGCCGATGTTCTGGAGGAAATCCTGAAGACCCTGATTGACAAGGGCAAAGGAATTGAAATTAATACGGGAGGCTTCCGGAAATCCATCCACCGTTCCAACCCCCATCCGGACATATTAAAGAGATACCGGGAACTGGGAGGAGAAATCATTACCGTGGGCAGCGACGCCCATAGGGTGGAGGACGTGGCCGCCGACTTTGCCCGGGCCGAGAAGATACTTAGGGAGGGCGGCTTCACCCACTATACCCTTTTCCGGCAGAGAAAGCCCTTCTTTATTGAACTATGAAGCAAGTAGATTTTTCAGACGGACACATTGTCCGGAATATATTCAAAACCGCCCTTCCTATGCTGGCGGCCCAGATATTAAACCTTCTCTATAATATCGTTGACAGGATTTATATAGGGCGAATTCCGGAGGTAGGCACGGCGGCTCTGGGGGCGGTGGGGCTCTGCTTCCCCATCATCATCCTAATCGCCGCTTTTACTGTGCTCTACGGCAGCGGGGGCTCTCCCATCTTTGCTATCTCTCTGGGCAAGGGCAATAGGGACCGGGCGGCCCTTATCATGAATACTGCTTTCCGGCTCCTTGTGGCAACCGCTATCGTGCTGACGGCGGCGGGCTACCTGTTCGCCCGTCCCCTCCTCACCCTCTTCGGGGCCTCAGAGGATGCCCTCATCTACAGCCTGCCCTACCTGAGAATCTACCTAATAGGGACCCTCTTCTCCATGCTGGCTACCGGCATGAATCCCTTTATTAATGCCCAGGGTTTTCCCGGCATAGGCATGCTGACCGTGGTTCTGGGAGCGGTATCCAACCTAATCCTAGATCCCATATTAATCTTTGGTCTGGGCCTGGGGGTAGAGGGTGCGGCCACGGCCACCGTTTTGTCCCAATGCCTGTCGGCAGTATTTGTGCTGAAATTCCTGACGGGTAAGCAGGCGGAAATCTCCTTGAAACCCCTGTCAAAGGAGGATCGAGAAGAATTCATTCCCGTCACCTTTAGTATTATTGGCCTGGGGATTGCCTCCTTTGTCATGCAGGTCACCAATAGCCTAGTCAATATTTCCTGTAACCAGGTCCTTTCGGACTTAGGAGGAGACTTATATGTGTCCATAATGACAATTGTCTCTTCCGTGCGGCAGATCGTGGAGGTGCCGGTCCTGGCCATTGCGGAAGGCTCCTCCCCTATCATCAGCTTTTGCTATGGGGCCGGCCGCAAGAAAGAAGTGAAAAAGGCAATCTTTGTCATGGCCGCCCTGGGTTTTACCTATGCCGCCCTGGCCTGGCTCCTTATCATAATATTTCCTGAATTCTTTATTCAGATATTCAGCTCCGACAGGGAGATCCTGCAGGATGCCATCCCCGCCCTGCATATTTACTTCTTTGCTTTCATTTTCATGACATTGCAATACAGCGGGCAGACTGTCTTTAAGTCCCTTAATAAGCGGAATCAGGCCATCTTTTTCTCCCTATTCCGCAAGGTCATCATAGTAGTGCCCCTGACCTATCTCCTGCCCTATGCATTTGGCCTTGGCACCAATGGAGTATTCATGGCTGAGCCAATCTCTAATGTCATCGGCGGCGGGGCCTGCTTTATTACCATGCTGCTCACGGTAATGCCTGAGCTAAAGACTGCAGAAAAAACCTCTTAGAAGTGAAAGGACACACCAAAATGAGAAAATATATATTATGTCTACTAACTGCTATCCTACTTCTAACTAGCTGTGGGAGCAATCAGGCGGCCGGGCCCCAGGGGAAAAATCCCTCCGTTTCCGTTGGGAAAGCAGGTCAGGACCAGGAAAAGAGCAGAAACCCCAAGGAGGATTTACCGGTTTCTGACAAGGTCGATGCCCCCATCATTATTACCTGCTTTAATGTAGGCAAGGGTGACGCTTTCCTCCTTGCCACTCCTAATAGCGCCGTATTAATCGATACCGGCTACAAGGCCGATGGGGATGATTTGGTGGATTATATAAAAGACAAGGGCATTGAAAAGCTGGACGCCCTCATCATTTCCCATTTCGACAAGGATCATGTAGGCGGCGCCGCCAAGGTCGTGAAGCAAATCCCTGTTGACATGATTTTCACCACCTATAAGTCCAATGATGACAAGAGAACCAAAAAGTTCTTTGAAGCCCTGGATGAAACAGGGGAGCTGCCGGAAATCGTGACCGAGAAAACTTATCTGACCCTAGACGACATCGACTACGAAATCTCCCCTCCTCTGCGCCCCCATTATCCGGATAAGGACGACAACAATTCCTCCCTGCTGGTGCGTGTGAGCTATGGCCAAAGCTCCATGCTTTTCACCGGAGACGCCGAGGATTACCGGATTCAGGAAATCCTAAATGAGGAGTCCTTGGAAAGTACTATTCTTAAGATCCCCTACCACGGGGAATTCCAGAAGAGTCTTCCCGCCCTTGTACAGGCCGTTTCCCCCAAATACGCCATCATCACCTGCTCCGATGAGGAGCCGGAGGATGAGGAAACCAACCTTCTCCTGGAACAGATGGGTGTTGAAAGCTTTCTGACCAGGAATGGAGGCATCATCATTACCATGGACGGAGAAAAGGTAAATATTTCCCAATAATAACCCCCTCTTACCCTGCATTCATGGATTCTCTAATCCACCAGCAGCTCTAAGACTGACTTCCCTTGCTTTCTAAATGGGGCAGAAAGGACCAAATAATGAAATCCGTGAAGCAAATGAATATGACCGAGGGTTCCCTGGGCGATAAGATTCTGCGATATACTATACCTCTCATAGCAACCGGTATCCTGCAGCAGCTCTTTAATGCGGCGGACCTGGCTGTGGTGGGCCAATACTCCGGCAAGGAGGCCATGGCTGCTGTGGGAAGCAATGCGCCCATTATAGGCCTTCTGGTCAATCTCTTCATAGGCGTAGCCCTGGGCAGCAATGTGGTCATTGCAAAGGCTATCGGACAGAAGGATGGGGATCGGGTCTCTGACGCCGTACATACCTCCATTGTCATATCAATTATTGGAGGCGTCCTGCTGGCCCTGCTCTCCGAATTCATCGCCCCTATGATAATCGGACTCCTGGGCGTACCATCGGAAGTATATCCCCTATCCCTAAAGTATCTGAGAATCTATCTAATGGGACTCCCTGTCATTCTCCTATATAACTTTGAGTCCTCCATTTTCAGAAGCTGCGGCAACACCCGGACTCCCCTAATAGCCCTGGTCATATCCGGAGTCCTCAATGTCCTCTTGAACCTCTTTTTCGTAACCCAGCTGGGCATGGATGTAGACGGTGTGGCCTATGCCACGGTCATCGCAAATGTGGTCAGCTCCCTCATTCTATTTGTCTCCCTAATCAAGACGGATCTGGTGGTAAAGGTAAGTCCCCGCAAGCTCCGGGTCCACTCCTATGTCCTGAAGACCATCCTACTAATCGGTATTCCGGCAGGAATTCAGGGCAGTATCTTTTCCCTTGCCAATATCGTCATCCAGTCCGCCGTAAACAGCCTTGGCACCATTATAATGGCGGCCTCCTCCGCGGCCTTCAATCTGGAAATATTTGCCTACTTTGTCATTAATTCCTTTGGTCAGGCCTGCACCACCTTTGTGGGACAGAATTTCGGGGCGGGAAAGCCGGAACGATGCCGGAGAACCCTAAAGCTATGCCTATTACAGAGCTTTATAATAAACGTGGTAACCTGTGCCCTAATACTGGTATTCAGTAATCAGCTCCTGGGCATATTCAATCCTGACCCGGAGGTCATAGCCAACGGCCGTATCCGGCTGGAATATATCTTTTTCGCCTACCTATTTAACTTCGCCCAGGAGACCCTGTCCGGCTATCTAAGGGGCTTTGGCGTGTCCTTCATTCCCGCCCTCTGCTCGGTAGTCGGTATATGCGGTATACGGCTGACCTGGATATTTACAGTATTCAAGGCATCCCCTACCTTTTCCACCATAATGCAGGTTTATCCCATCAGCCTGGGCACCACGGCTATAGTAATTCTCATTGTAATTCTAGTCCTGAGACCCTCCCGGAGAATGATGAAAAATGCTTAACTAAAACGAAAAAAAAGGTATTTCTAATTTGTTAGATTTTGTTACAGGGATTTACGCAAATATTAAAAAGTGTTATAATTTCTAAGTATTGAGTCGGGAATATGGAGAGATTAACCCGGCAAGAAAGGAGCTATTATGAGAACCCGTAAATTTCATAGGATGGCAGTCAAAGTTGCCGCTACCGCAATGTCAGGAATACTGCTTACTGCGGTTCCCGCTACTAGTATCGGATCCGTTGTAGCTTTTGCTAAGACTGAAGCGGAGATCGAGGAGGAGAAGGCCAAGGAGAAGGCCGAGAGAGAGGCCAAGGAGAAGGCCGAAGCCGAGGCTAAGAAGAAGGCCGAGGAAGAAAGACTGGCTAAGGAAGCCGAGGAAAAGGCTGAGAGAGAAGCCAAGGAAAAGGCTGAGGCTGAGGCTAAGGCTAAGGAAAAGGCCGAGAAAGAGGCTAAGGAAAAGGCTGAGGCTGAAGAGCGTGCAGCTGCCGAGAAGGAAAGATTAGCAAAGGAAGCCGAGGAGAAGGCTGAGAGAGAGGCTAAGGAGAAGGCTGAGGCAGAGGAAAAGAAGGCTGCCGAAGAGAAAAAGCTGGCTCTGGAGGCTGAGGAGAAGGCCGCAAAAGAGGCCAAGGTATTAGCTGATGAGAAGGCTAAGGCTGAGGCTAAGGCCGCCAAGGAAGCCGAAGAGAAGGCTGAGGCCGAGGAGAGAGCTGCAAAGGCTAAGGCTGAGGCCGAGGCTGAGGCTAAGGCTAAGGCTGAGAGAGAGGCTAAGGAAAAGGCTGAGGCTGAGGAGAAGGCCGCAAAGAGGCTGGCTGAGCTGGAGAAGGAAGCTGCTGAGCTCGCTGCCAAGAAGGCCGCCGAAGAGGCTGAGGCTGCTGCAAAGGCACAGAAGAAGGCCGATGAGGAAGCCGCTGAGAAGGCTGAGGCTGTTGCCAAGGCAAAGGCTGAGGAAGCTGCTCTGAAGGCTGAGGCAGATGCCGCTCTTGCTGCATACGAGAATGCCCACAAGGCCGCAAAGGCTGCTCTGGATGCCGCTCTGGATGCCCAGAAGAAGGCTGATGACGCTATCGCAGAGGCAAAGAGGGTTAATTCCAAGGTTGCCCAGAACTTAGCAAAAGAGGCTGAGGATTTAGCTGCCGATGCTATGGATCTTGCAAATCATCTGGCAGGTATCGCTAATGATTGCCAGTCCAAGGCTGACACCACCGCAGCAGCTGCTGCCGCAGCTACCTCAACCGTAATTCTGCTTCAGTTGGCATAAGCTATAGAAAATTGTGATTTTCTAGCTTATTTCTGCCAGGAATTTAATAATGCAGATTATACTGCCCGGGTCTTCACTGACCTGGGCAGTTTTCTTTGTAGCACAGGACCGGCAAGCGAATGCATGCCTGCATGCAAATTCATTTGCCGGTCGCAAGAACATGGAGCACGAAGTGCGGAATGTTCGCGTGCGAAATCGAGTAGGGGTCCCACTCCTACTCGACATACCTATTTGAGAGGCCGGAACACTCTCCTGCCGATGATCGAAAAAAGGGCGGAGCCCGTCGGCCCCGCCCCCTATTACTCTATGACGTCATTATAGTGTTTCGTTTTTCCGGTAAATCAACCCTTATTGGTATAGAGATCCACCAGGCCCTCCAGATACTGATAGTGCTCTGCCGCATGCTTCTCAGCTGCAGTGAAGAGGGACTCAGCCTTCTCGGAGTTAACCTTCTTCAGGGCCGTGTAACGGGCCTCTCCGTCGATGAACTCACGATAAGGAACAGTAGCTGCCTTGGAATCCAGAGTGAACTTCTTGTCGCCGCCTGCCGGATTGAACCGGAAGAGGTTCCAGTAACCGGCCTGTACAGCCTTCTTCTCCTCGTCCATAGCCTTGCCCATGCCGGCACGGATTCTGTGGTTGATACAAGGAGCATATCCAATGATGAGTGAAGGTCCGTGATAGGCCTCAGCCTCGGAAATAGCCTTGACCAGCTGGTTCATATTGGCACCCATAGCCACCTGGGCCACATAGACATAACCATAGCTCATAGCGATGGAAGCCAGATCCTTCTGCTTAATCTCCTTACCGCCGGCAGCGAACTGGGCAACCGCACCGGTAGGAGTAGCCTTAGAGGACTGTCCGCCTGTATTGGAGTAAACCTCGGTATTGAATACGAAGACATTTACATCCTCGCCGGAAGCCAGGACATGGTCGAGACCGCCAAATCCGATATCATAGGACCAGCCGTCACCACCGAAGATCCACTGGGATTTCTTTGCCAGGAAGTCCTTATTCTTGGCAATTTCCTTAGCCTCGTCGCTGCCATTCTTCTCAAGGGCACAAACCAGCTCCTTAGCTGCATCTGTATTCAGGGCAGTGGAGTCATAGGTCTCAATCCACTTATCGGCAGCAGCCTTCACATCGGCATCCTTCTCTGCAAGAGCAAGCACCTGTTCCTTCAGGTTGCCGCGGAGGGTCTTCTGGGCCAGGAACATACCGAAACCAAACTCGGCATTGTCCTCGAAGAGGGAGTTATCCCAGGCAGGTCCGTGACCTTCCTTATTAACGGTATAAGGTGTGGAGGGTGAGGAGTTGCCCCAGATGGAGGAACATCCTGTAGCATTGGCGATATACATCCTGTCGCCGAAGAGCTGGGTAATCAGCTTGGCATAAGGAGTCTCGCCGCAGCCTGCGCAGGCGCCGGAGAACTCAAGCAGAGGCTGCTTGAACTGGCTTCCCTTCACACTGTCAATCTTGAACTTAGCAATGACATCCTGCTTCTCAGGCAGCTCCACTGCATAGTCGAAATACTTCTGCTCTTCCTTCAGGGCATCGTCCAGAGTTGTCATGGTCAGAGCCTTGTTGCCCTTCATGCCGGGACATACATTTGCGCAGGAGCCGCAGCCCAGGCAGTCCATATCGGAAACAACGATGGAGAACTTGTAGCCCGGTACGCCGGTCAGATCCTTCATCTTCTGTCCTTCCGGAGCGGCAGCAGCCTCTTCTGCTGTCATGGCCACAGGACGGATAGCCGCATGCGGGCAGACATATGAGCAGAATACGCACTGAATACAATTATCGGGATTCCACACAGGTACGGCAACAGAAACGCCCCTCTTTTCATAGGCGGCAGTTCCGGAAGGTGTGGAACCATCGGTGTAACGCTTAACAATAGAAACAGGAATGGAATTACCTTCCTGAGCAGAAACCTTGATCTGAACGTCATTCACGAAGTCAATGGCATCCTTTCTGCCAGTTGTAGCCTTCTGATAATCCAGACCCTCATCTGCACAATTCTTCCAGGAATCAGGAACCTTGACCTCTACGATGCCGGTGGCACCCAGGTCAATAGCGTTCCAGTTCTTCTGAACCACATCATCACCCTTGAGGCCGTAGGTCTTCTTGGCAGCGGCCTTCATGTGCTCAATGGCGCTGTCCTCAGGAATGATACCGGTCAGCTTGAAGAAAGCGGACTGGAGGATGGTGTTGATACGGGTGGGTCCCATACCGGACTCGATACCCAGCTTCACGCCGTCGATGGTATAGAACTTAATGTTGTGATCCGCAATATACTTCTTGACCTGTCCGGGCAGATGCTGATCCAGCTCCTCTCCTGTCCAAGGGCAGTTGAGAAGGAAGGTACCGCCGTCTACCAGCTCCTGCACCATATTGTACTTGCGTACATAGGCGGCATTGTGGCAGGCTACGAAATTAGCGCTGTGAATGAGATAAGTGGACTTAATAGGCTTATCGCCGAAGCGCAGGTGGGACATGGTGATACCGCCGGACTTCTTGGAATCATAATCGAAATAAGCCTGTACATACTTGTCGGTATTGTCGCCGATAATCTTGATGGAATTCTTATTGGCACCAACGGTTCCGTCAGCGCCCAGACCCCAGAACTTGCAGCAGACCGTTCCGTCGGGAGTGGTCACCAGGTCAGCGCCGGCATCCAGAGACAGATTTGTCACATCATCGATGATACCGATGGTGAATTCCTTCTTGTCGGTATTGTGATAAACAGCCACGATCTGATTAGGAGTGGTATCCTTGGAACCCAGTCCATAACGTCCGCAGTGAATAGGGGTATCCTTGAAAGCAGTGCCGCGTACGGCAGACATAACATCCTGTGCCAGAGGCTCAACAATACTGCCGGGCTCCTTGGTACGATCCAGAACGGAAATAGTCTTCACAGTAGAGGGCAGAGCCGCGACAAAAGCCTTGACATCGAAAGGTCTGTAGAGTCTGACCTTGACAAGACCCACCTTCTCGCCCTTGGATGCCAGATAATCCACGGTCTCTTCGATGGTGTCATTTACAGAACCCATAGCTACGATGACATGCTCTGCGTCGGGAGCGCCATAGTAGTTGAAAAGCTTATAATCTGTACCAATCTTTTCGTTAATCTTGTCCATATACTTCTGGACAATAGCAGGGAGCTCATCATAAGCCGGATTGCAGGACTCTCTGGTCTGGAAAAAGATATCCGGATTCTGAGCGGAGCCCATCTCGCATGCATGGTTGGGATTCAAAGCGGTGGCACGGAAGTTGTCAATTGCCTCCCTGGGAAGGATGTCCTCGAAATCCTCATTGGACCAGCAGTCAACCTTCTGAATCTCATGAGAAGTACGGAAACCGTCAAAGAAGTTAATGAAAGGAAGCTTTCCCTCAATAGCTGCCAGATAAGCCACAGGAGTGAGATCCATGACTTCCTGTACAGAAGACTCACAAAGCATAGCGCAGCCGGTCTGACGGCAGGCATAGACATCGGAGTGATCGCCAAAGATATTAAGGGCATGAGTTGCAATACAACGAGCGGAAACGTTGAAAACACCGGGCAGCCTCTCACCGGCAACCTTATAGAGATTGGGGATCATGAGCAGCAGTCCCTGGGAAGCCGTATAGGTTGATGTCAGGGCGCCGACTACGAGAGAGCCATGTACCGCGCCGGCAGCTCCGCCTTCAGACTGCATTTCTACAATCTTTACTGTGTTTCCAAAAATATTTTTTCTTCCCTGTGTCGCCCATTCATCGGTATGCTCTGCCATGGGAGATGAAGGGGTGATGGGATAGATAGCGGCCACATCGGTAAAAATATACGATGCATGTGCGGCAGCTTCATTCCCGTCCATGGTCTTTTTGAATCTTGCCATTTGTAATTCCTCCTACCTGAAAACTTGGTTGAAATCAGGGGAGAATCAAGACCCCTGATCCTTCGTGCTGCCCTTTCCCAAATGGATTCCTATAGGAAAAGACAAACATTTACATTTATAAGCGTTTTTAAAACGCATTATAACTTATAAATAATAGCATATCCCCAAAAAATTGTATAGTTGTCAATATAAAACTTCTTGAAAACAATTATTAAAAAGATATGAATTCGGGCTCTTTTAGGTGGCCGGCCTGAAACTCACAGATGAGCC
>JAILCB010000238.1 GCA_024680595.1 Lachnospiraceae bacterium
CCTCCATGAAGGAAAGAACGATGTCTAGTATTTCCTTGAATTCCGGCGGGGAAAGGAGGCAGTCTTCGCAGGGAATAATGTCATGGGTCCGCCCGGCATAGAATCCCGCCACGATTTTCCTTTCGCCAGGGAGCTTCCCAGACATTTTGCCAGAATCCTTTCTTTCCATCGGGAAAACTATTTCTCCCTCTCCACCGGAAGCCGACACCCTGGCAGACTGTAAAGAGCCGCTTCCTAGCCTTCCATCCCGGGCCTCTGTATCTCCTGCCTCCTCTATGGCTACTCCACTTTGCCCGGACCTGGCCTTTGACTTCCCCTCCTTCGAAGATGCCGCCCCATCCTTTTCACCATAGGCCGACACCCTGGCAGACGGCAAAGAGCCGCTTCCTAGCCTTCCGGCCCGGGCCTCTGTATCTCCTGCCTCCTCTATGGCTACTCCACTTTGCCCGGACCTGGCCTTTGACTTTCCCTCCTTCGAAGATGCCGCCCCGTCCTTTTCACCACAAGCCGCCCCTTTTTCCTGCGGTGAAGTCTCCCTCCCGTACCCCACAGGATATTGGGCCTTATTGCGGTAGCGCCAGGGGCTTTCCATACCCACAATGGCTTCCTCTGCAGAGAGAAGCTCCTCCTCCGGTATTCCGCCAATTCTTTTCAGACAATTCCTGACCTTATTCTGCTTGAACCGGAGCTCCGCCTCATAGGTCATATGCTGCAGCTGACAGCCCCCGCAGGGTCTGGCAATGGGACAACGTGAACCCTCTCTGTCAGGCGAGGGTCTGTCCACGGAAAGAAGCCTGGCAAAGCCCATATTCTTCTTTAGCTTGATGATTTTTGCGGTCACCCTGTCGCCGATGACCGTATCCTTAATAAAAAAGGGAAAGCCATCCAGCTTTCCGATGCCTTCCCCTTCATTTCCCAGATCGCTAATCTCGATCTCAATGATATCATTCTTTTTCATCACCACTCCCCGGTCTTTCGCACATTAGTCTCAAATAATCGGTTATAGCCCAGCCAGGCATCCTTTTTCTCCACAGTAAGCGGGGCGAATAGCTCTGTCATGATCTCCATCTTTGCATCCGTATTATCCGCAAAGTTCAAAGCCACAGCCTCCATCAGGGCCGGTTTCTTGGGCGAACCAAATTCATATTCCCCGTGATGGGCCAGAATACAGTGCTGCAGCTCCCGCAGAAGCTTTTCCGGGAAGTCCGGAATCTCATGGGCCGCCTTACCAATCATTTCCGACCCCATAACAATGTGGCCCAGAAGCTGTCCCGCATCCGTATAATCATTCTGAGGGAAGGGTGTGAATTCACGGGTCTTTCCCACATCATGAAGAATAGCAGCTGCGATTAAAAGGTCATGATTCAAGGCAGGATAAGCCTTTGTATAGAACTTACACAGCCTCACCACAGCCAGCGTATGCTGCAGAAGTCCGCCTACAAAGCTGTGATGAACCGTCTTGGCGGCAGAAAAGGACTTGAACTTCTCCACCACTTCCTTATCCTCTATAAGCATCTTGGTCAGGAGCAAATGAAGATGGGGATTCTTGACCGTATCTATAACCGCCTTCAGCTTCTGGTACATCTCCTCAATATCATAGGGACTCGTAGGCAGATAATCCGCAGGGATATATTCCCCGTCCTGGGCCTTCTTCACCCTTTTAACAGAGGCCTGGAGGGCTCCCTGATAGCTGGTAACTTCCCCGAAAACATAAATATAGTCCAGGACATCAAAGTCAGAGATGGCACTGGAATTGGGTTCCCAGATCTTCGCATCCAGAGTGCCTGTCTTGTCCATCAGAATCACATTGAGGTAGGCTTTCCCATTCCTGGTCGTCAGCTGCTGGCGGAACTTACAGAGATAAATATCTGACAGACTATCCCCTTCATGCAGCTCTGAAATATAACGCATATGAACTCCTTAATTTACAAGTCAAAGGGCCACTCTTTCTTTCGGCCCCAGGTTTCCAAATCCCCGGATACTCTATTGATTTTATTAGCGGATAAAGGACTGGTTTGTTCCGTCAATCAGCCTCAGAAGAGCTCCGGGTCGGGTCCTTCAGCTCACCAATAGCCTTAGAAGAGCTCCGGGTTCAGGTCCTTCAGCTCACCAATAGCCTCAGAAGAGCTCCGGGTTCAGGTCCTTCAGCTCACCAATAGCCTTAGAAGAGCTCCGGGTGCGGGTCCTTCAGCTCACCATATCCCCCTCGGAGCTTCCCAACGTCACTTCAAAAGTCATCTCCGCATATTCATCCCGGGAGAAACGCTGGACCGTAACCACGGTCTTGTCTTTTGGCTGACACTTCATAAGCGCCGCCGTCAGGTCATTAAAACTCTTGACCTCCGTAGTCCCAATTTTCGTAATAACATCCCCGCTTTGAATGCCTGCATCCATAGCCGGCGAATCAATAATAATCTTGGTCACATAGGCCCCGATGGGCACGCCATCGCTCTGATGAACATCTGCCGTAACGTCGGTTCCCTGAACACCGAGTCTAGCCTCCTTAGTCCCATTCGAAAGCTTCTCGATGAGCTCCTTCAGGTCAGAGATAGAATAGGCAACAATGAGATTCACCGTATCCCTAGTAGATGCCCCTTGAGAGATAATACCTATCACCTCACCTTCATAGGTGGCAAGTACCCCGGTGGCCTCTGTACTACCGTAAATATCCGTTCCAATCAGCCTTACATTTCTATCCTGCATAGAAAGTTCCTGGGAATTAGAGGTAATTAGCCCGAAAGCCTGACCTCCGGGTGTTCCGAAAGGGCTCCCAACAGCCATAACAGGCGAACCCACGATAGAAGAAACCCAGGAATTTCCCAGTTTTGCCTCGCTAATGGAAGTCAGTGTAGACTCCTCAAGCTCCTCCATCTTTACGGCTATGACCTCCATCTCCATAATGCCGTCAATAGATTTAACCTCAGCCTCTGCCATCGTTCCGTCGCAAAAGGTAACGCTCATCTTTTCCGCATTATCGGACACTCCCATCTCCGTCAATATCAGGAGCTCTATACCATTATTAGCCACAATGAGGCCGGAAGCCCGGTCAGTGTTCTCATAAGTATTGTCAAACCAATCCCTATCCGAGGAAGTGGATGTGACGGTAACCAGCGACTTCTCCACATTTCTGGCGGCCTCTCTCAGTACCCGGTAAAGCTCTCTATAATCCTCTGTCGTCAGGGAAACATGCTCGGTGACCTGATTAATGATCTGAGGTTCAGGAATTTGGGACTGGTCTTCGCTAACCGTGGCCTCGCCTTCCTGTGCCGCCTCTGTGGCCTGTTGGCCCTCCGCCGTATCCGAAGCATTTCCCTCTTCCTCAGAGGATTTTCCGCTATTCCCGGAAACAACCTTGTCCGATGGAGAAATGCGCTCATCCGGAGGAATATTAACCATCACCGTCTGAACCTCGGGAAGCATATGATTCACGACAGAAATGAAGACAAAAGCCGCAATCGCTCCCGCCAGAGCAGCCCCAAGCAGAATAAGAACAAACCTGCCCAGCAGCTTTTTCACATTGATCGGCTTTTCCTTAATACGCTCCCGTATTACCTGATACTCAGAGGAATCGTGACTGTCCATAATTTCGCCTCACTGTCCCCCCGTCAAAAAACCTTTCGGCAGAGCGGAGTACCTCATGCAGTCCTCAGAATAGAACTATTATATCCTTATCAGAAACTGTTAAACAGAGTTGTCGTCGCAGAATTAACGCTCCCGTCCCCTGCGACAAACAATTCCGTATATTTTACCATTATTTACAAAATGAGTCTACATAAATGCGTCATTCCTATGTAAATTGGGGTCGGCGACGCCGCTTTTCCTCCCCTAATAAATCGTCAGCATTTCTCTCCAATGCAGACAGGGACTGGTGACATAGCAGTCACCAGCCCCTTTATTCCTATTCTTCCATATTATAGGTCATGCTAATAGAGGGCCAGAGACTTCCGTCATAGGTATTATAGCCCTGCAGGTAAGAAATAGGCAGGTTTGTGATAGTGTGACTAATAATCTCAAAGGCAGTCATATCCTTGATGAGCTTTCCAGTCGCATCCAGAGGAGTATTCTCATCGGTGAAGGCATCCACAAACCGGGCAATCTTGGTCGTATTCACGGTGATAGTCTCTGTATTCTTCTTCGTATTACTGAGATAAGCAGGCGAGAATACGTCTGTAACCGTCACATAATCACCGGCTGAGGCCACGCCCAAATTACTATGCAATGAGGTAATCCCATTTCCGTCGGAAGCGGCATCTTGAACTGCGGAAGTACCATCTCTCATTCCTGTGGAATTAGCCACAGTGGCACCTCCGAGGGCCTTCTCCCCCGCTGCCAGCATGGTATCTTCCCCATTTCCGGATCCGGCAGTCTCACCTTCTCCGCTTTCGGCCGCCTTCTCCCCTGCCGCCAGCATGGTGTCTTCCTCATTTCCGGATCCGGCAGTCTCACCTTCTCCGCTTTCGGCTGCCTTCTCCCCCGCTGCCAGCATGGTGTCCAGGTCATAGGCCTTACTTTGACTTCTGTCCCTCCGGATATAATATGTCCCGTAGAAGCCTTCCTCCCGCTCCACAACCTCTTTCCGCTCGTAAGTGCCCTCAGCGGGAACACCCAAATCCTGCAGGGACCCGGTGTAGCCTCTGGGCATGAAAATACGGATAACGTCATACTCAGGCTCTCCAGAACCGGTATCTCCGCCTTCCGTCCCCTGATCAGCCCCATCCCCGGTCTCAGAGGAAGGGTCGCCCTCAGAAGTTCCGTCTCCCTCAGAAGATCCATCTCCCTCGGCAGTTCCGTCTCCCTCGGCAGTTCCATCTCCACCAGATCCGGCAGAACCGTCCCCACCGTCGGCAGGTGCGCCTTCATTTCCCGATACACCGGCAGCGGAGCCTTCATCTCCCCCGGTATTATAATCCATTTCCTTATCTTCTTCCGCATCTAGGGCAATATAATATCTGCCGAAGAAGCCGTCGGATCTCTCTTCAACCTCTTTGAAATCATAGGTTCCGTCCGCCGGGATTCCCAGCGCCGCAGGATCCCCCGTGTAGCCCAGGGGCATGAAAACCCCTATAATCTTGTAGCGAACGCCCCCTATTTCCGTATAATACTCATTCTCCTTGAGACCCTGTCCCTTCCTGGTAGGCTTCTTCTTTCTGGAAGAATTTTTGCTGGCAGTCCCGCCGCCCTCTTCCTCTTCATCACCCATACTGCCGCCGGACCAGTTCTCATCATAGGTATCGCTCCGGGGAGTAACCGTCATAATGCCCACCGTATTAATACAATACTTATGGGGCCGCTCATTATTAGGATCCAGGCCGCCAATAAGAGAATTGGCCTCGGAGGCAATTTGAGTGGCATAGGCAATATCAGAGGCAGATGCATCCGAATAATAGGCCACGCCAAAACGAAGCACATTTGGCGTCTCCTCCAGGGTCACATAGGCCGAGCTGCCATCCCGCACCTTGCCCACAATCACAACAATGTGGGTCTGCCAGGCAAAGATATCCCCGGGCAGCAGAGGCGTGCCCATTTCCAGCTCCTTAAAGCAGGACTGGCCCGTAAAGAACCTGGCCGCCGTATTCACCCTATATTTGTCGGTAATCTGATTATAGAGCCAGGACACATAGCCGCTGCAGTCCAGTCCGTCTATTACATGGGCATTCACGCCGCCCTCATAGTTCACTGTAGAAAGCATGGAACGGTATTTGTCATCCGTCAAGTCGATTTTGGAGAAAAGCTTGGCCCGAATTCTAATATAATCATCCAGGGAATCTATGGTTTCCCCATGGAAAGTGGTATGGCTGTAACCGTGAATAGGGCACCAGCTGCCGGAGGGCTTTATGCAGGTTCCAAAACCCTCATTGGGTACCGTTTTGGTAACCATATTTAGAGAAACCGCCCCCTTCACCTTAATTTTCTCATTCACGGAAATCGTAGAGGTGGGTTCGGAGGGATAGAGTTCATCCCATTGCCGCCAGACCGGATTTATCCCTTTAATATAGGAAGCCCCACTGTGGCCGCCGCCCCAGACATAACGGACCCTACCCACCAGGCTCATGGCCGCCGTCATCATATTCTCCCGGCTGGTCTCCCCGATTTTGTAGGGAATAGCATAGAGATCCCTTAGCTTTTCAATATTATCATTCTGATACAGCTTTTCATCATGAGAGAACAGCACTGCCAGATATCGCAAATGATTGTCACTGACAATTCCAATCTCCAGAAAAGTAGGCAGAAATTTGTCCCGGATGCCGATTCCATCTCCCGAAACCATCTCCACAACACTCTCTTCCTGCTCTTTTTCAGAAAGCAATTTCTCATAGGCATTATAGAAGCTATTAACCGCAGAAGAGCTTACGCCGGTATACTGCAGAACCGCCTCATAGAAGTCAATATTATCCTTCACATCCGGAGAAAGGGCCTCATAATACTCATCCAGATGCATTTGATTATAATTTGCCCTCTCTCTCATTAGACGGTTAATATCAAAAGCCACACTATAAAGGGCGTCCGGGAAATAGTAGGCGGAGGGCCGCTCAAAACCCAGATCGTCTCCTGAAACAAAGTTAACCTCTCTATACTTGGTCTGAGCCCCTTCAATTGCCATGGGCGGGGCATTGGTAGAAATGGCCTCCTCCCTATAGATATCAGGTTTTTCAGATGCATACTCGGGAATCTTGCCGGACAGCTCATGAAGAATCTGAATATATGTGGGATGCATAAGCAGATCCATAGCTATGCGGTTATAGAGCCCGCTAATCTGCACGTCAACAGGCCCGGGATCCGCTTCCGGGCTAATATTCTCGCTTATACTATCTTCCGACACCATGTCTGTACTGACTGTAGCTGTAGATTCAGCTGTAGGAAAGGGCAGCGCCCTTCCCGCAATAGCCGTAAGCCCAACAGCAAATGCCAGGGTAAGTGCCGTTTGCTGAAATCTGAATTTCACTTATTCTCCTTTATATAATCAAAGCAAATGTAGGCTAAGAGGCTTCATTGAAATTAGAAACGTGATTAAGTTTATCACAGATGCATTAAAAATGCTATGTTGCTATTTTCGTGCTATAATACTAACTGTTTTTCTGATGGTAGAGTGTTCCGAATTTCATCAGGAATTCGGAATACGTACGCGACCGGTCCTCCCGGAGAGAGGGCATGTTCCGCATGAAGACATCAGCCCTATCCGGAGAGAGGGCATGGCCCGCATGAAGACATCAGCCCTCCCGGAGAGGAAGCATGGCCCGCATGAAGACACCGGCCCTCCCGGAGAGAGGGCATGTTCCGCATGAAGACATCAGCCCTATCCGGAACCGGCTCCTTCAACGGATACTATTCTCCCTGTCATATATAATCGGATCAATTTAACGAAAGGGTAAGCACTTGAGGATAGATAATTTCGATGGTTCAGGACAAAAAGGTTCTGAAGATAATACAGCATATATAAAAAGGGGCGATAATACCCGCTCCAAACGCGGTTTTAATGGAAACAGCCAGGTAAACGGCCACCGCAGCGACGGCTCCAGACGGCATTCCAACAGAGACTCCGGCCAAAATGATTTGCCGAAGGGATATTCCCACGATAATGCCCCCAGAAAAACCCGCCCCAAGCTGCAGCCAGGAGAATACATTGATAAGTACGGCCGGGTGCGACAACACTCAGAGGCCTATCTCAGACGGGTGCGGCAGGTGAAAATCCGCCTTACTATAATAGGAATAGCTGCTCTGCTATTTATCATTTTAATCGGATTCCTAATCTGGAATTTGTTTTTCAAGGGTAATGATGAGGCAGAAAAGTCCCTAGCTAATCAAGAAGAACCCGCCGTTTCCTTTGAGGATGATTCCATCATTCAAATAAAGAGCACTTCCTCAAATGAAGCCTCTACAGAGGCCAGCCAGGAGACCCAGGAGACCCAAGAGAGCAGTGACCCGGCCGTGCCCGGCTTCTTTGCCGGCTACAATGTCTATCCCACTGAGGAAACTGTCTATATTTCCAATCCTGAAGTCAACAGTAATTATGCCGTATTAGTAGATCTCACAGACGGCCATATTGTAGGTCAGAAGAATGCGGACACGGTCATAAGCCCTGCCTCCATGACTAAGATCATGACTGTTCTGGTGGCGGCAGAGCATATTAGTGAAGACGATCTGGATAATACAGTCACCATGACCCGGGAAATTGCGGATTTTGTCTATCAAAATGAAAGCAGTGCCGTGAATTACGCCGTGGATGAGGTTATCCCCGTGAGAGACCTCTTCTTCGGCACCATACTTCCCTCCGGAGGTGACGCCGCCCTGGCCCTGGCAAATTACGTGGCGGGTTCGGAAGAAGCCTTTGTAACCATGATGAATGAAAAGGCGGAGGAACTGGGAATTTCTTCCACAGCCCATTTCGCTAATCCCATCGGTCTTTATAGTGAGGAAAATCACTGTACTGTGACGGATATGGCCATCATTCTGAAGGCCGCCATGGAGAATCCTATTAGCCGGGAAGCCCTTTCCACCAAGCGTTTCACCACCACGCCGACAGAACAGCACCCGGAGGGAATTGATATCTCTAACTGGTTCTTGCGGCGAATTGAGGATAAGGACACCCACGGCGAGGTACTCGGGGCAAAAACCGGCTTCGTGGTACAGTCCGGTAATTGCGCCGCCAGCTGCTCCCTATCCGGAGACGGTAAATATTATATCTGTGTCACCGGTCAGGCCCACAGCGCCTGGCGCTGTATCTATGACCATGTGGCCATTTATCAGGACTACCTGACTGCCTCACCGGAGGATGAAACAGCCGAGGACGGCTCCACAACCGGCAGTGACGTATCCGGAAACAGCTCCTCGGCTGAGTGACGCAGCCCGGGACGGCTCCACACACGGCAGTGACGCAATGACGTATCCGGAAACAGCTCCTCGCCTGAGTGACGCAGCCGGGGACGGCTCTGCGCGCAACAGTGACGCAGCCGGGGACAATTCCTCACCAGAGTGATGCAGCCAGGGACAATTCCTCACCAGAGTGATGCAGCCAGGGACGGCTCCACGCACAACAGTGACGCAGCCCGGGACAACTCCTCGCCTGAGTGACGCAGCCCGGGACGGCTCCACGCGCAACAGTGACGCAGCCCGGGACAATTCCTCGCCAGAGTAATGCAGCCCGGGACGGCTCTGCCCCTGAAGATACCGGTTCAGAAGACGCCTTTAAAAACCCGGCAGGATAAACCTGCCTGTAAGGCCAGGCGGCCAGCAAAGCCAGGCGACATGCAGGAAAGCCCAGCAACCTCTGACCCGCTCTGACTAGGGAAAGAGCTCCTACTCGACTCAGCTTCGGCCACATCTCAGGCCTGTCGGCCCTCGATGATAGGCTGCGCCATATATCTCATCGGATCGTAAACGCCCCAGGAGGCCCTGACTCCTAGCCTATACAAAACAAAGTGCCTAAGACAACCATTCATCGCTGTCCTAGGCACTTTTCCTTTTTTTATCAGATCATCCGCAGGGAGCTTCCTGTCAGGACAGGTACAAACACACCCTG
>JAILCB010000267.1 GCA_024680595.1 Lachnospiraceae bacterium
ACATACCAGTCCAATCTGTCAAACAGCTCCTCGTCACTGATTCTCTCATCTTTTCCACAGCGGCGTCTCCCCTCATTATCATATATCTCCCCGGAGAATACATCCCGCCATGTCTTAATCCGCTCCTCCTCAGCTGCAACCAGCTCCTTCGTCTCCTCTGTCACCAATTCAGAACAGGGATAGAGTGAAACTGCATCATCCGAAATCCCCATCCAGTAATCATCCCAGAAATTCGCCCTTCCGCTGAAATAGTCATTCATTACCTTCTCATAGATAATATCCCAATTTATCAGGGCGGCAGTCAGAAACCGTTCTGAATAATCTCCGTGAACATAGTTATATCCCGTAGTAAATAAGCCCATCTTGTCCGCCAGATCCACCGCATAGGGCCTATCCTCATGAAAGGTTATGACATCCGCCCCCGCATCCGATAATTCTCTAACCGCCCTCTCCTCTTTCTCCCTGTCATCCCAGCTTCCTGTATACCTCACCACCACCCTGGCCGAGGGATTGGCCTTCCGTGCCCCCAAGGCATAGGCATCGATAGACCGTATGGTTTCCGAAACAGGAGCAGCCGTCACATAGCCCAAAACATTACTCTTACTGGCGGCTCCCGCAACAATCCCCGCCAAATATCTGGCCTGATACATTCTAGCAAAATAGGACATAGAATTATGCGTTGTGCCGCCTCCGGAAATATCATAGAAAGCCACTTTGGGATAATTCTTTGCAATCCCATTCACATATTGTCCATATCCATAGCTGGTCAGAAAAATACAGGAGCAGCCACTCTTCACCAAATCCGCAACCGCATCCTTCAGGGGCTCCTCTTCCTCCGGAACCCCCAATTTGGTATAAATCTTGCAGGATTCATCCAGACACGCCTTCACAATCCCCTTATAATGGCTCTCGTTCCAGCCCCTGTCATTTGTATCCCCAATAAATACAACCCCGACCGATATGCTGTCATCGTCATCGACAGGCCGAAAGTTGTATATAAGGGCAAGGATCCCCAAAACCACCAGAAGTCCCATGAAAGGGTATATAATTCTTATTAGAAGATCCCTATTCTTCAACGCTCACACCCTCCACATACCAGTCGAAATGATTAAGCATCTCATCATCCGACATGGACTCGCCCATTGGAACACGCAGAACCCCTTTATTATCCACGATAGGGCCATAGAAAACGTCAAAGCTCCTGTTTTCAAAGCGCTTGACAGCCTTTTCCACGGCTTCCTCTGTCCCCGGTCCACAATTCGCTGTCAATTCCGACAGGCCTACAATTCCATCCTCCATGCCAATCCAATCCACGCTCCCATAGAAGCGGCCCTTGAGGCAGTTCAGGATTTGTTCTTTGTAATAATCTTCCCAATTCCATACACAGGCTGTCAGATAACTGTCCGGAAAAAGCCCGGCATTATCTTTATTATATCCTACAGAATAGATTCCTTTCTGGTCGGCAATGCGGTTGGGCTCCAGCGAATCCGAATGCATTGCCATAATATCTATGCCCGGCCACTGATCCAGGAGTTTTTCACTCACTTCCCTTGTCATCCCATCATCATTCCAGCTGTCACAATAGGCCACATGAACCTCCGCCTCCGGAGCAACACTCCTGACCCCCAGGGTAAAGGCATTAATTCCCCTTATCACCTCTGAAATGGGAAAAGCCGCCACATAGCCAATCTCCTTACTCTCCGTGCGCAGGCCCGCAACGATACCGGACAAGTATCTGGCCTGATACATTCTCCCATAGCAGCAGGCCAAATTGATAAACCTCTCTGTGCCGCTAGGATGAATAAAGCAAATGTCAGGATAGAGGCCCGCCATCTCCTTAACACTGTCCCCGAAACCGAAGGATGCGGCAATAATGAGCCTGCACCCTTCCTTTTCAATCAATTCTCTAATGGCCTCCAGACAGTCCTGGCCATATTCCACCTCATCCCTGCAAACAATATTCAGATTTAGCTCGTCCTTGATGCCCAATAATGCATCATAATGGGACTGGCTGAAATTCCTGTCATCCCTGGATCCGGTCAGAATAAGTCCGATGTTGGTGGTTTTTGCAGTAACATCGGTATCCACGTCCTCGTCCTCTATGAAAATCATACCGATGACAATTGCTGCAAGAATCACCCCCACCAATATGACCAATTTCTTCGCACCACTTAGATTCATCCACTCGTTCCTCAAATTCCTCTAGTAATTGAAAAAGCTGCCAGTCTGTATTCCCGAATAAATCTCAACAAATCAGACCACCCAGTCAATAAGAATAATTCCAGCAGCCACCCATGGCTTAGAAACCTAAAATCACATCCGCATTGAGTGGGGCGTACTTATCCTCCCTCTCAATTTCGCACGCGAACATTCCGCACTTCGTGCTACACGCTCTTGCCACCAGAAAATGAATTTACATGCAAGCATATCGCATTCCCTCGCTCGGCCTGTGGTACAAGCATATCACATCCGCTCGCCAGTCCTGTGGTACAAGCAAATAGGGGAGATAAACTCCCCTAGCTGATTAGTCCCTCAATCATCCCAAATTCTCCCCTTCTTCCATAATAAACGCCTACACCCAAAATCTCTAAAAAATATATCATAATGCCAATTTCATGACAAGCAATCCTGTTATAGTAATTGGCGATTTTCTGGCATTAGAGTTGACAGACATCTTCTCAATATCAGAGTCTCATCGTTCATAGCCCACTTAGCTGTTTTCTATTATAGTTGACAGGCATCTTCCTAATCTGTCAAAATCTAGAAATTTGCCTAAATCCAATGAAAATGGTTCATTTAGGCACAGAAAAATGGTTTCGTTATTATAGACACATTTCTTCATCATGAATTTGTCCACCCATTTGATTAGACACAGAATGCTTGGGCTATAAGAAGACGATTTGCTCCACTGCCGCGGGGGTCCGGAATACGGAAAATGTTCCTAAATCCTGGAAAAGAGCGGAATTAGGCACAGGAATTATGATTTGCCCCACTGCCGCGGGGGTCCGGAATACGAAAAATGTGCCTAAATCCTGGAAAAGAGCGGATTTAGGCACAGGAATTATGATTTGGCCCACTGCCGTGGCTTTGATTTAGGGGTACACGAGTGGTTTACCACTTACTTTTCAACAAACACAAGGATGTCGTCATAACCGTCAATGGTCATCAGAGAATCCCACGGAAGAGTGGTGTACTCGCCCTCGCCATAATGCCACTTAGTGATCTCGATATCCTTATTCCTGAATCCAAATAGCGCAATCTTTCTCATGGCTTCACCCACACGACATCGCTATAAAGTCCTTTGTCTAACATTTCTTTGGCAACTAATAGGGCGAACTCATCACTGCGGCTCCAATCAGGAGTCACCATCCACCCCTGCAATGATTCTTCCAGTATTTCAGCGACCTTTTCCTTACCGCTGTTGATGGCTTCATATACAACCTCTTCCACATCCATTGTCTCAAGAAAGGCTCTATAAAAGTAGCTCTGGTCGCAATGTATTTTATAATACATAAGCTGCCACGACATGATTGCATAAGAGATGCAGTGCGCTTTCGGGAACATATAGCGGATTTTATTACAAGAGTCAATAAACCAATCCGAGATACCTTTTGCGCGCAGTTCTTCTTCCTGCTCCGGCAGGAACTTTTTTCCTTTTCTGATTCGTTCAGCATAGCGGAAAGCAGTATCTCTATCAAATCCAGCATCTAAGAGATGCTCATAAACATCATCACGGCTGCATAAGAGTTCGTCTTGCGATATAGTCTTATTTCGGAGCAGTTCTTCCCCGTTATCCATCCATACAGCCGTGCCATGACACAGGGCACTTAGACGCGCTATATCATAGAGATTGTTTATTTTATAGACATCCAGCATTTTAGCGATATAATCGCCCATCAAGTCAAAAATTCCTACAAAGGTATATTCACCCTTACCACCAGACTGGAACGCCTCCGTGACATCCTTATCATCAAGCGGTATCTGATCCGGTCTAATTCCTGTAAGCTCCGCCAGCCGGGATATTTGCCCAACCGTCTGATGTCGTAAAATATCGAGTTTTATAAACATTCTATCTAAATTGTGATAGTCAGGGATTGTGATCCTAAACTCGCCATCATCTTCCCTTGTCTGAATATGATCGTTCACATTGACGATCCTATCTGGTATCAGCAAAACTCCACCGGGATGCTCTCCATAACCGATTATGCAGCCCTCAAGTTTTTCTTTCAATGAAGATCGCTCTTCTTCGACAAAGCTAAGATTATGCCTGTCTTCATATTGTGCAATCATTCTCTCAGCGCCATTCTCTGACACGCTGGAAGATGTTCCACATTCTACGATGTCTGATATTCCTTTCGCTTTTTTCAGGGCTTTCTTTAGCTCGCCGCGTTTGCCAGAAGCGAGATTATAATCAAAATCAGGCTCTTTGCCACCATTGCGACCATAAAAATACCACGCGTCAAGATTAAAGCCGTCTCTGAGCAAGGGTTTGCCGCAAACTGGGCAGACTTTTTCCGGCAATTCCATCCCAATCCTCGCATTACCAGAGACATTAAACTCTGAATAGTTGCATTCGGTGCAGTAATAATGAGGCTTTAACGGGTTGATACCACCATTGATGCCCATAAGATATCCAATGAAAGAAGCTCCGCCACTTCCTCTGATAGAATAGTCACCTGTCTCGATCCCGGCAATCGCGAAAGCGTCGCTAATGGAAACAATGAGTCCCTCAGCCTCTGAAGGATACATATATTCCAATTCCTTACCGATTCTGTCTCGCACTTCATCAGGCAGTTGCTTTCCATATATTTCTTCTGCTCTTTTGAAGCACTTTTTAGCAAGTTCCGTTCCACACCCATCCCACATAATTGGGTATTTATCGCATGTCAAGGCAGGCGGGGTAATGATTATTCTATCAGCAATCATCCTCGAATTATCAATCACGATCTCAGAAACCATATCCTTTCCGAGGAATCGAAACTCTTCCAGAAGTTCATCCGTTGTCTTGATATACAAACCATGCCTCTCGTTTGTGGCGTAATAGGATGCGAGAATGAGTTGCGCTTTCTCGTCTGCCTGAAACGCATAGTAAGCATCTGATACCGCAACAACGGGAACATCGCAGTCCTCGCATAATTCTGTTATACGCTTGACCATATCTTCAATGTCCGAACGACTATGAACCTTCGATATTTCTCGATTATCAATCAGGTGTTCGGCAGAACTTAGCGGTGCGACTTCCACATAATCATAGAATTTGATGACATCTTTGATTTCGTCATCGGTCTTGTCGCTCAAGAGAGCATTTATGACTTCGCCCTCATCAAAAGCACAACCTACCATAATCCCATTTCGGTCAGCATCGACAAGAGACTTTTGTACACAAAGCGTATTATTGTTATGGTCTTTTAAACTCCCCTCGGAGAGAATGCGTGTGATACACTTAAGACCATCCTGATCTATTGCAAGCAAAGTAGCCCTATATGAATTATCTTTCGACTCATCACAAATCCATATCTCTGTCCCGCACATCCGCTGAACAGCGTTCAGTTCATCGTTATTACTGATGTTTTCGTCTTCATATAGAGCATTAAGGTTTCCACAGTCAGTGATGGCAATCCCTTGCACAGATTTCATTTGTGCAGCTTCAACCATCTCCCTATAAGAAGATACCCCCTGTTTCTGGCTGTATTTTGTATGTGCATGAAGCTCGAATCTTTTCTTTTGTTTACTCATTGCAATTCCCTCCCATATTTTTCAGCCATTTCGGTAACATCTTCTCTTAGCTTATTTCTTAAGGATTCCGGTTCTAATACTTCAACATAAAGGCCATACTGCAACGCCCAATATCTCATGGCTTTTTCGTTACAGTTTACCCGGATTGTTATGTTCTCACCATCTTTTTTGACTATCCGAAAGTCTCTTCCGAACCAATCCACCAATTCAGACATCATATCCGCATTTGTTTTCAGCTTCGCGGATACGCTTTCGCCGCTGAACATATATACATGCTCCGCCATATGCTTTGGGAGATTGAGCCCATGCTCAAGTTCCGGTATCTGCTTCATCGGCTTGGCCTTATCGGAGAGCTCTTTGACCTCGGTCATTTTATCTATACGAAAATGTGCTACGTTATAGTATTTGTCCACGTTCCCGATCAAATAAAATCTGCCGTTATTTGCTACTATCTGGTACGGATTCACAATATAGGCTTCTTCCCTTCTTGGATGTAGCTTGAAGTCGGTTCCGACATCATTATAAATAAACGATATTTTCTTTTTCTCCGCGATAGCATCATTGATCGCATCGAGGGCATACATAGCCTGCTTATTATCTGTCCGCTGAAGCTCGGGAAGATTGCTTACATGGGAGACCTTTGCGTTAAAAAAATTGCTGGCAAGGCTCCTTATTTTCTCTATAAGACCTTTGGCCTGTCTGGTTGATATGGACTTAGAGAATAGGACACTGTCGATCAGAATGCGAAGTTCCGCATCGTCAAACTCCCTTGAAAGAAGCCGATATCCCTTTTCCATAGAGATATCATATCCCATCTCTTTTAGAGACAGGACATTACTTTTGACGGATCGGCGGTCGCAGTCCATCCCATAGTTTTTATCAAGGAGCTTTATTATTTCCTGCTGAGTTAAGGAATGCTGATCGTCCGTATATTTTCGCAATATTTCTAAGATCAGCATATTCAGCATTTTTTTGTTTCCGGTAACGTACATATTTTTACCGCTCCTTTTCGATAAGTGCCTGTTGATATATCCCCATTAAACCGTAGTAAATCATCTAGTCCGGCCATTGACTTGCGGGATGGTAGTAGTCAATAAAGAGCCTTTCCCTGCCTGCGATATTTAAATAATAATACCAGTTATCGCTCGCCTGATCTCCTAAAAGCCTTTCCCTTTCATATACTGTTTCATACAAGGTCTTAAAGGTCGAGCCGCATATAACGATGTCTGCATCTATAAGCTCAAACTCTCTTTTTATCTCTTCCCTGTCACATCTTGCATATTCTGCAATATCATCGTAATCGGATCGACTTTCACCGTGGCTCTTCTTTAAATTTAATACGGCAATTTGATTCAGAGCATGATTGTATCATTTCCTATTAAAACCACGTCCATATTAGATGGATGATCGTATACGGGGCTTTTGTATTCAAATATCGAATCTGTAAATAAAATCGTTCGTTTTATTCACGTACTTAGCCTTTCTCGTCATCATAACCGTCGCATCCTTCAAAGAGTTTATAAACATTGCCCGCTATTGCTCTGTCATCAATATAGAAATCACAGCTTATCTTTCGACTGTTAGTGCCATACTTCTCAATGATTTCAGGAAGATTATCGTTGATTGCATCAAACTCCAGCCCGTTCTCTGCGCAAAAGTTCACAGCGATTTGCAGATCGTTCCCTTCCCTGCAAGTCCAAAGGATCAGTTTATCGCCAATGCCTTTACGCATCTTCAGGAACTCAATCAGCCCGTCATTTGCTGGTCCTGCCCCCGGATACTTACCAAAGCTGATTGTTCCATCAAAATCCACCGCAAATACCATAACACGCCACCTGTACTATCTCGATTCCCTTATTTCACTACACGGAATAACGGCTTTTTATTGATTCTTTCAGGGATAAACTTGATCCAGTCAAGCGGTGTGAGTGCCATCAAGTCGTCATTCTCCAGCAGGGTCACATTCACCGCCACAATATCATTTCCATCGAGATCAATATACCGCCATGCCGCTCCGTTAAGCATATTACTGCTGAATGCAATCAGTTCGGAGTCCAGCAACAATTCGATATAGGTGTTCAGGAGGGACAGAGAGTCGATGATGCCATCTTCCACCATTCCTACACAAAGTGCCATTCCATATTTCCGTTGAACCTCCGTGCTGAAAGTTCTTGTGCCGGTAGTTGCATTGATTAAAGGCTCGTCCTCAACTTCATCAAACTCTGCGATCTCCGGCAGATAAAAGGTGACATTGGTACTTTCAGGATCATGCCCGTACCATAACTCTGCTTCGAAGGGTATCTGATCCTTTGTAACGCCGAAGGCATAGCCATAATTATCGGAGTCAATGTTTTCCAGCGAATGATTGCAGTGAAGTAGTGGATATCGTGACTGCATAAATCCAGTTATTTCAATGGGTTCGCCATCATCCGGCAGATTCTCCACATAATTCTCAAAAAATGCGATGTTCATACCAGTAGCTCCTAAAATCTTTATCGACCCTTACAAGTCAATTATATAGGATAATATGTACATTTTTTTGCACATTTTCTAATTCTGGAGATATTTTTTTATTAACTTCCAATCTTCTTTCATCACCGCTAACGAATCAGGGAGGTTTTTATATTTTTCACTATATCTTTTCCTATTATTTGCCCCCATGAAACCGCTATGAGCCACAGTAAATATTTCATAATCTAATCCGCCAGAGGAAATATGTATATGGTTCTTGCCATCATCCAATGCGCTGTTAAACGAACTCCCAAGTTGTTTTAGCTGATCCTTATATTGCTCAAGCCCGTCTTTATCCAAAAGTCCAGTTATTGCACTTATATATGTTGATGCGCCGATACAGATAACGACTCTTGGTTTTAGTATGCTGATGAGTTCTTTGAGATATATGCTGTCATGCCGCATCTGTGCCGACACATCTCCACCAGATATTTGGGGAATGGAGCGGTAGCCGAGACATAGATTCGTAAAGAATAGTCTGGGATTAGGAATATCTGCGTGATATTTCTCACCCAATACCTTAAATAGCTCGATTAGGTTACTATCTGTTTTATTGTTCTTGTTACTAAATATTGATTGTACATATGCCTCTGTCTTAGGAGCGACCTCTCCGACATAGCTTTTATAAAAGCAGTCTTTATCATTGCACGAACCCCAGTCCTGTCCAACGAGAAGGATTTCTGCGCTCATATTGCTATTTTCACGCTTTCCCCCTTGCCAGTATGTCCACATATTGATCTCTTTATCAAGGCCGGGACACCATTCAAAATCAAATAATTCACTGCCCGTAAATATGTTTTTAAGTTCAGGGACATCGCCTTCGTAATACTTTCTGGCTTTCTCTATTAACTCCCTATATCTTTCTCGATCTGTCACATGACACCTCCCATGTATGAAAGAGCGGAGCGAACACTATATAATGCTTTGACCCTTGTGACTTATCCAAATGTTTTCGAAAACGCTTCGTAGTTCTCTGTATCTCTCGGAGAACAATAAACCGCAAATTCAATCTTCTTAAAAACTTTTGGAAACTCCGATATTGCTGCTTTATATGCCCTTGCAACTATGTGTGGGTCATTCTGAAAAGCCCCACAACCAAAAGCACCGAGGACAAGTATCTGCACTCCCTTCGCCGCAGCACAAGTAAACATATGGATTGCTCGTTTTACATGGTAGCCAAAGAGCTCTGCCTCATTCATGTATGTGCCGCCAGTTACAAGCGGAGCATGGATGTTTGATTTATCCCGAAGGTCGGGAGCGGCCATTGTGATCACATCCACGCTTACCCAATCCTCCTGCGGCATCCGCTTTGGTAAATCCTCATCTGTTTTGCAGATTATGACACCCTCAGTATATATTAAAGAATCTGACGCTTTGGGCGTATTAAGATCATGGTGATGCTTATAAAACGTATCTCGCAAAGTCCTACGATATAGTAAGGGATATAGCGTTGATGTCCGGCACAGGGACTCCTCCTGCGCATTACTTCCCTTAGTTACGCCACCTCCCGCATGGAAGGCATTGGCAAAATTCAAGACAGCAATCCTTGCTTCAGGATCAGCCTTGCGAAGCCTCATGGCTGCTTGGTAGCTTCTATCCTTGGTAACAGTGACCTCCATATTGCTAATTTCCACCACGTCAAAGGCCGGATAGTCGTTTTCGTAGTAAACTTTTGTATGCTTTTTAGCATAATCAACAGATGCCTCAAGATTAGGGTCAGTTTTTATCCAGTTCTTTGTATCCTCGAATACGGCGATTCTTTCTTCTACTGATGACATATTACCCTCCAGGTTTATTCATTTAGAGAATTTTCATTTCTTTCAGTATTTTCATGGTTTCAAGGGCGTTTACATTTAGAATGCCGGTGCCGCCCATAGCGTTCCAGTCTCTGATATTACGCTCCATGTCATCAATAAGGATACAACCCTTACCAGAGCAATAGCGTGGTTTCTCTTCTCTGAAGACGATATTTACCTTGATATCTTCAGAAAGGAGCCTGTGTACCCATATTTCTTTATCCGTACCAGCATTAACGATTTCTCGCCTCGGTTTCGGTATGCCAGTTAAAATCTCGCACTTACTACTATATCTTCCATATACCGCATCAAACAGTTCTCTTGCTCCGGGCATAAGCTCGAGTTCGTTGTAAAAGTGGGAATTTGTCTTTATAGCTGCCCACATCTCATCATCCTCGCCCGGCTCATGCTTCTTGGCATTCTGCGATGGTGGCGTAAGTCCGCAAATTTCCTTTACTCCACGCTCGAAGTCAGCCAGTACGCCGTCCATATCGAAATATATCTTATCTATCCGCATCGGCTTTGCCTCCCTCGACTATGAGTATATCGCACTCAATGTTCAAAAAAATGCACATTTAATTTTAAACTGTGTACGCAGATTTCTCAAGAGGATTTTTGCGAGACTACACGGTTTTCCCTGAATAATCGAGGATTACGATGTGTAATTTGCGGGGTGTTCTTCCTACTATGTTATAATTTAATAAATGCGTCATTCGATACTAAAGAATAAATGCATATCCGAAGAGTAAACCACTTGCGGATCTCGTATTGACACGGATAATAATTATCCGTGCAAAATTGGTGCAAATGGGTTTTTCCGATGTTATACGCAGATCACGTATTCAGAAAAGTGGTGCAGAAAAAGCCTGAATTTTGGAAACAGGAGAGCATTTTATAACCTCAAAAAGTGGGACACCCCCGTATTTTATAGGGGTGTCTCAACATTTTTTCGAGCCGAGTGATATCCAATCTTGACGTCCTAACACATTGCCAAACAAATTATGATTTGCCCCACCGCCGCGGGGGTCCGGAATACGGAAAATGTGCCTAAATTCTGGAAAAGAGCGGAATTAGGCACAGGAATTATGATTTGCCCCACCGCCGCGGGGGTTCGGAAGATGGAAAGTGTGCCTAAATCCAGGAAAAGAGCGGAATTAGGCACAGGAATTATGATTTGCCCCACCGCCCTAAGCCAGATGGTATTACCGGCATAGGCACGGAATCATGTTTCCAGCAGAAAACACAACTATCTAACGATTATCTATTGATGAATCCTTATGGAGTCTTATGCTATCCTTTCCTCCCGAGCCCCGGCCAGGTCCCGAAAGGAATCACTGCGGCCGGGGTCCGCCTTCTTCATCCTCCTTACCAAAAGCACTGTACCCACCAAGGCGGCCACGATATCCGTCACGGCAAAGCTAAAGACCAATCCACCAAAACCAAAGGCCGCATTTAATATCAACATGGCTGGAATTAGGACAATTCCCTGCCTCAGCAAAGTATTAATAGTGGACCACATGGCCCATTCCGTAGCCTGCAGGAAAGTCACCGCTGTCTGGTAGATGGCATAAACGGGGGCCGTAATGAGGCAGCCGACTATCATCTCTCTACCAAATAGGACTATACTCTCATCTGCTATGAAAGCATTAAGGATAAGGTCCCTTCCGCCTATGCAAAGCAGGGCCACCAGAAGACCAAATACCATGCAGACAGTGCCCGTCTTTACAATGAATTCCTTCACCCGTCTAATATTCTTCCTGCCATAGCAATAGGAAACCGCCGGCTGAACTCCCATACAGATCCCTAACTGGGTTGTGGTCGACAAAAGCATAACCGATCTTACAATTCCAAAGGCTCCCTGGGCATTATCCCCGACCCCAATCAGGAGATTATTCATTATCATATAGGACACGCTCATAAGCAGGGTCCCGGATGCGATGGGAAGTCCCAGGGCAAGAGGCTTCAAGACCACATCCTTTTTCAGGGACAAATCCTTTGCCCTAAAGGATATGAAATCACTCTTCTTCTGCAGGCCCTTGATCAGGATGAGAATTGAAATCACATTACCTATCACTGTTGCCACCGCAGCCCCGGCCACTCCCAGATTAAATACCAGAATGAATATAGGGTCTAGAACAATATTCACCAAAGTTCCAATCAGATTGGCAATCATGGGTTCCTTTATGGAACCGTCCGCCCTGGCAATATTCACAAAGGCATTTGAAAACATCATGACCGGGCAGCCAAAGGCCAGAATCCTAAGATAGAGAATGGCGAAATCGCTATAACTAGCGGACGCGCCCAGCATCTTTATCATCTGAGGTGCAAATATATTCAGGCCCAGTGTAAGAATGAGCCCCAGCCCCAGGCATAGATAGAAGCAAAAGCTGGATATCTGCCGGCTCTTCTCCCTGTCTCCCTTGCCCAGGGCCACCGATATGGCTGTGCAGCCGCCGGATCCGATTAGGGTTCCGAAGGCCTGAACAATAGTAAATACCGGCATGCAGACCGCTATGGCATTAACCATCCTGGAATCCCCGGTTTTTCCTATAAAGAAAACATCCGCCATGTTATATATGACCATTACCAAAGTGATAAGTGCCGTCGGAATAGCCAGAGATGCTATCACCCGCCACACATTATCTTTTTCCATCCGTTCCTGTCTACTCATAAAACCATCTCCTTACTAAACCGCTTCATCCGCAAAGGCGTAGAAACCACCATGCAGG
>JAILCB010000303.1 GCA_024680595.1 Lachnospiraceae bacterium
CCACGGAGTCCACAAATGAAGGCTCAGCGGCCACGGAGTCCACAAATGAAGGCTCAAAAGCCCCAGTACACGCTTTTCACGGCAAAAGACTGATTTATTCAGATTATCGCAGACATTTCGCAGACATAAAGGAGACACTGCGCTCCCTCCTCTCCGACGCCCTCAAGGAAACCGGAGACAAGGAAGTCAGCCCTGTTATTACAGGATCCGGCGGCCTAACCCTGGCCACCTGCCTGGACATCCCCTTCGTGCAGGAGGTTATTGCGGTCGCCTCCGCCCTAAAGGACTACGCTCCGGAAACCGACGTAGCCATTGAGCTGGGCGGTGAAGACGCAAAAATCATATATTTCGAGGACGGCAACGTAGAGCAGCGTATGAACGGGGCCTGCGCAGGCGGCACCGGGGCCTTTATCGACCAGATGGCGGCCCTCTTGCAGACCGACGCTGCCGGCCTAAATGAATATGCCAAGAGCTATAAATCTCTCTATACCATTGCCGCCCGCTGCGGCGTTTTCGCCAAATCCGACATACAGCCCCTTATTAATGAGGGTGCCCAGAGAGAGGATCTGTCGGCTTCCATCTTTCAGGCAGTGGTAAATCAGACCATTTCCGGTCTGGCCTGCGGCAAGCCAATCCGTGGCCATGTGGCCTTTTTGGGAGGCCCCCTCCATTTCCTGACAGAGCTCAAGGCCGCCTTCATCCGCACCCTAAAGCTGGATGATGAGCACATCGTGGCCCCGGAGAATTCCCATCTCTTCGCCGCCATAGGCTCTGCCATAAATCATGAGCAGGCCACCGTCTCCCTTACCTCTATCATAGAAAAATTAAAGGGGGATATTCAAATCCAGTTTGAGGTGCCCCGTATGGAGCCCCTCTTCGAGGACAAGAAAGATTATGAGGAATTCCAGAAGCGGCACGGTCAGCACAAGGTCAAGACCAGGGAGCTGTCCTCCTATCGGGGAAATGCCTATCTGGGTATAGATGCAGGCTCTACCACCACCAAAACCGCCCTCATCAGCGAGGACGGGGAGCTACTCTATTCCTTCTATTCTAATAATAACGCCTCACCCCTAAAGACCGCCATTCGGTCCATCCAGGAAATCTATGAGCTCAAGCCCAAGGATGTGCGCATTACGGGGGCCTGCTCCACAGGCTACGGAGAGGCCCTGATTCAGTCTGCCCTCATGCTGGACTGCGGCGAGGTAGAGACAGTAGCCCATTATTATGCCGCCAGCTTCTTTGACCCCGATGTGGACTGCATCCTGGATATAGGCGGCCAGGACATGAAGTGCATCAAAATCAAGAACCGTTCTGTGGACTCTGTCCTCCTAAACGAGGCCTGTTCCTCAGGCTGCGGCTCCTTTATCGAGAACTTCGCCACATCCCTGAATTACAAAATCGAGGATTTCGCGGAGACTGCCTTATTCGCGGCCCATCCCATCGATCTGGGTACCCGGTGCACGGTCTTCATGAATTCCAGGGTCAAGCAGGCCCAGAAGGAAGGGGCCCCGGTCTCCGATATTTCTGCAGGCCTGGCCTATTCCGTCATAAAGAATGCCCTATTCAAGGTCATTAAGGTTAGCGACGCCAGCGAGCTGGGCGACCATATCGTGGTCCAGGGCGGCACCTTCTATAATAATGCCGTTCTCCGATCCTTTGAAAAGATAGCCAAAACAGAGGCCATCCGGCCGGATATTGCGGGAATCATGGGAGCCTTTGGCGCAGCTCTCATTGCCAAGGAGCGCCATGTGAAGGGCAAGGATTCTACCATGCTCTCCATTGACAAAATCAATGCCCTGGAGTATACGGCCACCATGTCCAAGTGCCAGGGCTGCACCAACCACTGCCGTCTCACGGTAAACCGCTTCACGGGCGGCCGTACCTTTATCTCCGGAAACCGCTGTGAAAAGGGTATAGGTAAGGCCAATTCCCATAAAGATGTGCCCAATCTATTTGATTACAAGTATAACCGTCTCTTTGATTATATTCCTTTGGCCGCCGACGAGGCGCCCCGAGGAAAGATCGGTATACCCAGGGCCCTCAATATGTATGAGAATTATCCCTTCTGGTTTACCTTTTTAACCGAGCTGGGATACGAGGTGGTACTCTCACCCCGCTCCAGCCACAATATTTATTCCCTTGGAATCGAATCCATTCCCAGCGAGTCGGAGTGCTATCCCGCAAAGCTGGTCCACGGCCATATTTCCTGGCTAATCAAGAATGGAATCCATACCATATTCTATCCCTCTCTCTTCTATGAGAGAAATGAATTTGAGGATGCGGGAAACCACTATAATTGTCCCATTGTCACCTCCTATCCTGAGAATATCAAGAATAATGTGGAGGAAATCGCAAACGGGGAAATCGATTTCCGAAATCCTTTCCTCTCCTTTACCTCTGTAGATGACATCTATCCCCGCCTCATTGAGGCCTTCCCGGAGATAGAGCCTATCGACATCATCGAGGCCACTAAGAAGGCCTGGAAGGAGCAGGAGCACGCCAGACGGGATATCAAGCGGAGAGGCGAGGAAACCCTGCGCTATATGGAAGAGCATGGCATGAGGGGAATCGTTCTGGCCGGGCGCCCCTACCATATTGATCCCGAGATCAATCACGGAATTCCCGAGCTGATTACCGGTTATAATGTCTGTGTATTGACGGAGGATTCCATCTCCCACCTGGCTCCTGTAGAGCGGGAGCTCCGGGTCATGGACCAGTGGATGTATCATAGCCGGCTCTATGCCGCGGCCCAATATGTGAAAACAAGGGATGATCTGGACTTAATCCAGCTCAATTCCTTTGGCTGCGGCCTGGACGCTGTCACCACAGACCAGGTACAGGAAATCCTGTCGGGCTCCGGCAAGATTTATACCTGCCTAAAGATCGATGAGGTCAATAATCTGGGTGCTGCCAGAATCCGTGTCCGCTCTCTTCTCGCGGCCCTCAAGGTCAAGGAGATGAAGCACGAAAAACGGGAAATCCACTCCTCTGCCTTTGAGAGGGTGGTTTATACCGAGGAAATGCAGAATGAGCACTATACCATTCTCTGTCCCCAGATGTCACCCATTCACTTTGACATTCTGGAGTCCGCCTTCCGCAGTGCCGGCTACAATCTGGCTGTCCTAGCGAATGACGGCCGGGAAGCCGTGGATGTGGGTCTGAAGTACGTTAATAATGACGCCTGTTATCCTTCCCTCATGGTTGTAGGGCAGATCATGCATTCTCTCCTGTCCGGCAAGTATGATTTGGATAAAACCGCAGTCATCATGTCTCAGACCGGAGGCGGCTGCCGAGCCACAAACTATATCGGCTTCATCCGCCGGGCCCTGGAAAAGGCAGGAATGTCCCAGATTCCCGTGGTCTCCTTGAATCTGGCGGGCCTGGAGGGAAATCCCGGCTTCAAGATCACAAAGGATCTGGCCTTAAAGGCCCTCTATGCCCTGGTATTCGGCGATATTTTCCTGCGCTGCGTCCTGCGTATGCGGCCCTATGAAAAGGTAGAGGGATCCGTCAATGCCCTGCATGAAAAGTGGCTGAAGACCTGTCAGGACTTTGTTTCTGAGAAAAAGCCCTCCCTCTTCCGCTTCCGTTCCATCTGCAAGCAGATGATAAGGGAATTCGATAAAATTGAGATTTATGAGGATATGCAGAAGCCCCGGGTCGGCGTTGTGGGAGAAATACTTGTGAAATTCATGCCGGCCGCCAATAACCACCTGACCGACCTTTTGGAGGCCGAGGGCGCGGAGCCTGTGGTTCCCGACCTTCTGGACTTCCTGCTCTACTGCTTCTACAATCAGATTTATAAGGCGGAAAAGCTGGGAACCTCCAAGAAAACGGCCCGCAATGCCCGTTTGGGCATTTGGGGCATGGAGTACCTGCGCGGTGCGGCTGCGGCGGAATTCCGTAGGTCAAAGCATTTCACCCCTCCCACCAAGATCGACACTCTGGTGAATTATGCCAAGGATATCGTCTCCATTGGTAACCAGACCGGAGAGGGCTGGTTCCTGACCGGGGAAATGATGGAGCTAATCCATGACGGCGTGGATAATATTGTATGTACACAGCCCTTTGGCTGCCTGCCAAACCACGTAGTTGGCAAGGGGGTCATAAAGGCCATCCGAAAGGCCCATCCGGGCTCCAATATCGTGGCCATCGACTACGACCCCGGTGCCTCTGAGGTGAACCAGCTGAACCGTATCAAGCTCATGCTCTCCACCGCCCGCTCCAAAATCGCCATATAAGACCCAGAACCGGTCCAGAAGCCAGGGGCCATTCACCGGTTCCCCACATTCATACAGACATCATTAGCCCCTCCCAGCGCTGAACTAGCACCAAGCCTGGGAGGGGCTTTATTTCATCGGCCCCTCCTAATCTGAACTAGCACCAAGCCTGGGAGGGGCTTTTATTCATCGGTCCCTCCCAATCTGAACTAGCATCAAGTCTGGGATGAGCGTTTGTTTTTTATGTAAACCTATGTTTTATGTAAACTATAATTAAATTCGGCTCAACTTTATGTCAATCTTTCTTTTGTTTTATGTTAACTCCCCATACCACATTAGTGATTGACCCAAGTGACTTTTTCTATCAAAATCCAGAAAAGTGCCTAAATGGCAAATAGCTCCCAACTTAGGCACAAGCTCAAGTCTTCTCCCCTTAAATCCCTCTCGCCAGCAGCATGAAAAAGGGAATCTGTGCCTAAATCCGATGAAGTCTCCCAATTTAGGCACAGGCTCCAGATGTGCCTAAATCCTCGGAAATCCCTTGACTTAGGCAAAGAATCAAGTTTTGAATCCCCGCGGCAAGAGGCTGACCTGCAGGATAGAAGTCTGATATCAGGAAATCTGTGCCTATGAAAATCTTCAATACTAAAATGTAGAAAAGCGAAAAATATAATGTAGAAATCCCAGTGTCAATGCTCTTCTCCAATCGAGAGGGAAGATGCAAATCGCCCACAAGCCGCCGGTCGTCTTTAGCCGACAAACTTCATCTCGGCGGCTCTGCGAAAAAAACTGCCCGGACGTTTCCGTCCGGGCAGCCCTGCGGATATTCCCGATTACTCATGTGTTGTAAAGATTCATCAGGTAAAAGCGCTCTTCCGCCTCCGACCTTCTCTCGAAGGTATCGCGTCTGCCGGAAAAGGGCTTTTTCGGAGAAATATCTGCGGCCTTTTTGTCATCCAATACCTGCGTCAAAGTCTGCCGAAACGGAGAGTCCGATCCGGTATTATTTGACGAATGTACTGGGGCAATCTGTTGTGCCGGACTGGTATAATTGACCGGCGGGACCGTGAAAATAGGTTGAATGAACATATGGCACCTCCTTGTGCTCCAGGGAAGGACAACGCCTTTCCCGTATTCAACATCCTTGTACAGAAATCCATACCTACATCCTTTATATCGGCAAATAACACATTTCAATTAACATAAAATCACTAATTTTATTTCAAAAATCGACAACTTTTTCCGATAAAAGTCCCTTTCTGTCTATCCCAATTCGCAAAAACCTAAAACACATTTATATTCATGCTGCCTGTCCTATAACCCATCAAATCCAATGTGACATAATCAAATCCAATTTCCTTTAATTCAGTAACAATCGAAGTCCTGACAGAATCTGAGACAAGCTTTCCGAAGTCCTCCGGCGGAATCTCAATGCGGGCTATATTCCCATGAAGACGTACTCTTACCTGGCGAAAGCCCTTATCTATGAGAAGCTGCTCGGACCGTTCGATTTGCAATAGCTTCTCTTTGGTAATTCTCTCCCCGTAGGGTATCCGGGTGGCGAGACAGGCATAGGAGGGCTTGTCCCAGCTAGGAAGGGCATGCTCCCTGGACAGGTAACGAATCTCCCTCTTACTCAGCTCCACCTCCCGCAAGGGGCTCCGAATCCCCAGTTCTGCAATAGCCCGCATTCCCGGCCTATAATCCCGGTTGTCATCCATATTGGACCCCTCAGCCACGAAATTAAGACCGTTCTCCGCAGCAATACGGCGTATCCTGCCAAAAAGATCCTTCTTGCAAATATAGCAGCGTTCCTTTGGATTCTCCTCAAATCCCGGCACTGACAGCTCTTCAAAGGGACAAATCCTCTGACGGATTCCATGTAAATGACAAAAATCCTCTGCCTCCGCAATCTCCCGCCTGGGAAAGGTACCGGAAGAAACCGTCACTGCCAGGGCCCGGTCCCCCAAGGCCTGCCAGGCGGCATACAGAAGGAGGGTGGAGTCCACTCCCCCTGAAAAAGCCACGGCAATGCCGCCAGTCGCCTGCAAAATAGCTTTCAGCCTCTCATATTTTCTATGAGCCAGGGTCTCCTCTTCCTCAGTAAAAATTAATTCATCCATATAATATCCTTTCAGAATCAAAAAACAGCTTGCCTATTTACCGTCTTGTGCCCAGTACAGGCTATCAGCTAGAAGCGAAAATCATACACCTGCTTTGAAATAATCTGCCAAAAAAGACTATTATCATCCCACTAGCCCAGTTAATGATATCTTCCCCGTTTCCCGTACTGCCATACTCAAAATTCCAGTCCAGCTTTATCACATTATATTTATTCCATTTTTCCTCAAAAGAAGGGTGACCCATACTTCAAATCCTAAAAAAGCCACCTCGAATCTCATCCCTTTGAATAATAAGCGCAGAGCATATTGCTGGTCGTAATTTTCCCAAATCCCCTGGGACGGAACACACAAATGTAGTTATTTCCCTTATCTATGAAATGATTCATATCCGCTATCATCAAGGTCTTATCCACGTAGATATCCGCCGCCAAAGCCCGTCTGAAGTTTTCAAATCCCGGATTCTAATACATGCCCATAAGGAAATTCCCTTTAACGCCCCATCACATTCTTCATTATAGCATAGGGAAAGAAAAACGAACCACCATTTCTCCTCTTGATTAATGAGTCCGAAAGTATAAAAACCCGGAGGCCGCAATAGCAAAGCCTGACGGAATCATCTATTATAGTGATCCCATCTTTATGTATACAATCCATGACAAGCTACAAAGAAAAAGCTACAAAGACATAAAAATCCGGTATAATGGGCTTTAATTATTTGCGTAAATTAGGTATGGAAAAGGAGCGCCACAAATGATAGAAAAGAAAGAATTAAAGCATTTAATAGATGTTGCGGCAGGACGGGTCAAGGCCGACCTTGTGATTCGC
>JAILCB010000005.1 GCA_024680595.1 Lachnospiraceae bacterium
CTGTCCTTAACCACCGACCCCGCCAACCTCTTCAGTGAAGAAAAGGGAATCTATGTGGTGGGAAAGGTAGGGCATGACTACCTTTGGAAATTAATCCAGAAAAAGGAAGAGGCCCTGTCCTATGTAAAAAGCCATCCGGAAGTCCCTCTGGACGGCAGTGTAAGTATCTGCGGCATCTGCCTAAATGAAGGCTATACCTTTAATTACTCCCAGGGCGGCAGGGAATGGGAGCGTCCTGTAGACGCCGTCTTCTTCGATATGTGGCAGACTCCTGTATTGGAGAAAAGAATGGGACTCCGGGTCCGGGGCCATAATTCCAGAAACTTTCCCCAGAAAAGCCTGGCCCTCTTCATGAGACAGGACCTATCCGGGGCAGGACAGTATTTCTTCCCCTATCTCTCAAAGGAAAAACGGTCAACCGTGGCTCTAAGCGGCGGTGCCGATGACATGTATACCAATGTGAAGGACAAACTGGCCTCCATGCTTTTTTCAAATCTGAACTTCGGCTGCCAGGAATTCAGCTCCCCCCTTTATATCTTCCTCAATGGGGAATTCTGGGGAACCTACCTGATGTCGGAAAAGATAAATGAGGATTATGTCAAGAACCACTACGGGACTCCTTCTTCCAATATGATTCTAATTAAAAATGGGGAGCCGGAGGCCGGAAATATTGAGAAGGGCCTGCCCCTATATGATCAGCTGCGCCAATATCTGGGCGAAAAGGACCTATCGGATCCGGAGACCTACAGAGAATTCACGGAATTCTTTGATATGGACAGTCTTTTGGACTATTATGCGGCCCGGCTCTATATAGATGACGCCAATGACTGGCCCAAAACCAATGTGGCCATGTGGCGGTCTATAGAGAATACCGGCAGACCCTATGAAGACGGAAAATGGCGCTTTCTAAATTTTGACAATAATTCGGAGTTTACCTATAGAACTGTAGAAACAGATACCCTGGAGAGCATTATGGAACAGGCTGAGAGAGAGGAGAATAATATCCGTCGCCACGCCGCAGAGGGGCGAATCGACAATGGACACCGTTATGAGCTTTTCCTATTCTATAGCCTAATGCAGAACCGGGAATTCCGGAGATTATTTCTGAATCGCTTTCAGACGATTATAGATGAGATTTATGAACCGGAGGCCGCCATTGCCGCTCTGGAAAAAGTAGCCCGGGAAATGCGCTCTCCTGTGGTCACAGGCTACAGCCGCTGGTTCGGAACCCGCTGCTCCTTCAAGGACTTCGATGAGAAAATCGAAGAAATGCGATCTTTTCTACTCGAGAGGAGGAATATCATCCTCCCCTCGGTTGAACGCATGTGCAATAAGTAAAAAATCAAACTTCGTAGGGCTCTATGACCTTCATTACATCCTCCAGAGAATCGTCCTCATTGGAATGAATGTTGAGATCGATGGGCTTGGAAAGATCCAGGCTAAAGATGCCCATTATGGATTTTGCGTCAATGACATACCGTCCGGATACCAGATCGAAGTCATTATCAAACTTGGAAATATCATTGACAAAGGATTTCACCTTATTAATGGAGTTAAGGGAGATCTTCACTGTTTTCATAAAAATTCCTCCTTTCGAATTAACTGTTCAGGTATTATTTATATATTCCTGAGCGGCTTACTCCGGAATTACTATCCTATCCTAAGATTGTAATAGTCAAAAGTCAAGCAAAAAAATATGGAAAAGAAAACTAAAAATATGAAAAAAACTGTCGCTTTACACAACCTGGGCTGTAAGGTAAATGCCTATGAATTGGAACGTATGTCGGAAAAGCTCAGTAATTCCGGCTATACTATTGTGCCTTTTTCAGATCGGGCTGACTTCTATATCGTGAATACCTGCTCGGTGACTAATATTGCTGACCGGAAATCCCGGCAGCTTCTGCACCGGGCCAGGGCCAATCATCCCGGGGCCGTCATTGTGGCAGCGGGCTGCTATGTCGATACCCACAGGGAAAGCGACTCACTTGCAGAGCAGGCGGATATTCTGGTCCCCAATGAAGAAAAAAACAATATTGTAGAGATATTAAAGGCCTGGGAGCAGGCGCACGGGACGGATACTGACGGCATAGATCCGGTTTCCGATTCCCATCCTGACACCGGTTTATCCGACTGCCGGCATCCGGCTGAGGGCGGCTATACCAGGGCTTTTCTCAAGGTTCAGGACGGCTGTAATCAATTCTGCGCCTACTGCATTATACCCTATGCCCGTGGCCGCATAAGGAGCAGAAGTATAGAGGATGTGCTGTCGGAGACCCGGAAATTCATTCGGAAGGGCTACCGGGAATTCATATTGACCGGCATCCATCTCTCCTCCTACGGCCTAGACCGGTCGGGGGAGGGAGAGGAGCTTTTGACCCTGGTCCAAAGAATTGCAGACTGCCCCGGTGTGGACCGAATCCGGCTCAGTTCCCTGGAACCCCGCATTGTGACAGAGGAATTTGCCCGCACTCTTTCCCAAATCCCTGCCCTTTGCCCCCATTTCCATCTCTCCCTGCAAAGCGGGTCAGACAGTGTTCTGAAAAGGATGAACCGGCATTATACGACAGACCAATATCGGCGCGGTGTGGACATCCTCCGGGAATTCTTTGCAAATCCCGCTATAACTACGGATATAATCGTGGGCTTCCCGGGAGAAAGTCAGGAGGAGTTTGAGCAAACCCGGTCCTTTGTGGAGGATATTAAATTCTATGAAACCCATATTTTCAAGTACTCTAGGAGGAAGGGCACTCCGGCAGACCGCATGAAGGGTCAGCTCACGGAGGCTGAAAAGGGAAACCGGTCCCGTATTCTGCAAGACATAGACAATCGCCGCAGAATTGAATTTGCGGATTCCTTCATCGGCCTAACTGCAAGAGAGGTCCTGACCGAACAGCTTCAGGTAATTGACGGACAGCAATACCTGACAGGCTATACCCGGGAATATGTCCGGGTAGCCTGCCCGGCCTCCGGTCTTTCCCCCAACTGCCTCCTTTCAGGTACTATTACAGGGCGCTTAAATCAGGATACCATGCTCTTTTGTCCGGACCATAGCTGTCCCTGATGACGACAATACACCGCCGCTTAAATCAGGTCACCTTGCTCTTTTGTCCGGACCATAGCTGTCCCTGATGACGGCAATACACCCGCCGCTTAAATCAGGTCACCTTGCTCTTTTTTCAAACCAAGGGGTTCATAACACTGTAAAGCTGAAGCAGAATTCCATCCTTAGAATCGGGTAGGGGAAATTCCCCTCTCGATGCGGATTCTCCTTTCTCAAAAGGCCCATGTCACGGAGCCGGAATCTGTGACCCCCGGTACTTTTAAAAATGCCCTTTCTATGGTAGAATAGCACCATGATTAAGAAAAGCTTTGGCAGATATCTGCCTCTTATAGCCGTCCTTGCGGCCTATCTATTTTTACTTTTATACCTCGGCTCATACAAGCTCTATCTATATGAGGACGAGGTTCTTTCCTATACAAGCGCAAACTCCGAGACCGGCATGTATATTGAACTGGAATCGGACAAGTGGTATGACGGCTCCCTGGTGCAGAATGCAGTTACTGCCATGCCCGGGGAAACCTTCCACTATGCCAATACCTTGAAGAATAGCTTTGCGGACAACCATCCCCCTCTTCATACTCTACTTGTGCATACAGCCTGTTCCTTCTTTCCGGGCCGGTTTTCGAAGTGGTACGGTCTGTCCGTCAATATTATTGCGGGACTATTTCTGCTTATTGTCCTCTATCAAATTGGACTCCTCATCTTTGACGGTCGCCGGATGCCAAGCTGTGCCTTCCTCCTATCCCTGGTTTTCTCCCTGGGATTCACAGACACTCTGCTTACCATTCGTAATTATACCCTCCTTATGCTGGGATGCTCCATCTATATGCTCCTTCACCTGAAGGCCTTAAAGGAGAATAGAGTAGACCGCAGGTTCTTTCTGCTTCTATTCTGCTCTGCCGTATTCGGAATGATGTGCCATTACTATTTTCTCACGGTAGCCTTCTATATTTCGGCCTTCTTCTGTCTGCGTCAGCTCTTCCAAAAGCATTTCCGGGATTTTGGAATTTACGTAGTGACCATGGTGCTTGCCGGAATAGCAACTATCCTTATTTTGCCGGACATTATCTCTGACATCTTCTTCTCCCAGTCCGGTTCGGGAAATTTCGCATTGAGAAATATGGGGGAGCTAATTAACCGCTTTAAGACCACCTATCTCATCATTAATCAGGATATCTTTTTCGGCAGGTTAAAGTTTTTTCTCCTTGCCGCCTTCATTATCCTAATACTGGCTGTCCTTCACAAAAGAAAAGATGGCATAGAGGCAGGCTCTTCTAAAGGAATCCCTGTCCTTACCGGCTTTCTGGAACGGCACCGGCTCATACTCCTGCCGGCCTTTACCTGTCTTTGCTTTTACATAATCGGGTCTGCCACCCTTACCTATCTGGCTACCCGTTATCTGTCGCCCATCTATCCCTTCCTTGTCCTGCTGCTAACCTTTTTTGCTGACAGGATATGCGGATTGCTATTTCGAAATCAATCGGTAGGTTTAGCTATTTTTATTTTTCTCATGATCCTGCCCATGTATGATAGAATATCTGCGGGCCTTACAGACCACAACAAGATTCTCATGACAGAAGCGGCAGAATTACATTCCTCAGATGACTGTGTCCTGATTTCAGGCTTTCCCCTGGAAGAAAACTTCTTTGAACTGCAGCGTTTTCACGGCTTCTGTCAGATTTCTTCCCATTCCGACACAAAGGATCCCAGGATTACAGAGGCAAAGGAGCTGGTAGTTTATATTCCCAACGGAAAGGACAGTCAGGAATGCATCTCTCTCATGCAAAAGCTGAATCCCGGTCTCACTAAGGCAGAGCGGCTCTATGTGGCCTACTACTCCACGGCCTGGCTCTTGCAGAGCGAAGAATGAATCCGGATAAATCCTCATATGGCAAATAATTCCATATTTTAAATGGAATATCTATACAAAAAGCCGGTCATAATATAATATAGGCGAGATATCTTCAAAACATTTTTTCCGGCGAGGGATACATTTAATTATAGTATTCAATAAGGGGCGGCAAAGACCCCTGTAGTATTAAAGGAGGTTTCATATGACGAAAACAGCACTTATTATGGCGGGAGGCCACGGGGAACGCTTTTGGCCCAGGAGCAGACGAGATCTGCCAAAACAGTTCCTGTCCCTGACAGATGACGGGAAGACCCTGATTCAGCTGACAGTAGAACGCATCTCCCCTCTTGTTTCCCCGGAGAATATTTATATTTCTACAAATCAGGACTATGTTTCCCTAGTTCAGGAACAGCTTCCGGACATCCCCGCCGAAAACATCCTAACCGAGCCCGTTGGCAGAAATACAGCCCCCTGTATCGGCATGGGAGCCGCTTTCATCTCAAAGAAGCTGGGAGATGCCCTAATGCTGGTTCTGCCCTCCGATCATCTCATCAAGTACAGACAGATGTTTTTGAGCACGCTGGAGGATGCCTGTGCCATTGCAGAAGAGGCCAGTAACCTGGTAACAATAGGAATTGCCCCTGACTTCCCTGAAGTGGGCTATGGCTATATCCGCTTCGACCCTTCCGAGACCCTGCTGCGGGGCTACAAGGTATTGCACTTCACTGAAAAACCCTCTCTGGAGCTGGCAAAGGAATATGTCTCCTCCAACGAATACCTGTGGAATTCGGGTATGTTCGTCTGGAAGACGTCCACCATCCTGAATCGTTTTGAGCGAATCATGCCTGATGTCTACGAGGGCCTATCTATCATAAAGGATGCCATAGGCACCTCCGCCCAGAATTCTATTATTGAAAAACAGTTTCCTACTTTTCCTTCCATTTCCATCGACTATGGAATCATGGAGAAGTCAGACAGTATCTATACCATCCCGGGCACCTTCGGCTGGGACGATGTAGGTTCCTGGCTGGCCATGGAGCGGATACGCAAGACCAATGAATACGGGAATATTATTGATGGTAATGTCATTACCGTCAATACAAAGGACTCCATCATTATTGGGGACAAGAAGCTCATAGCCTGCGTGGGCTTAAAGGATTTGGTCATTGTGGATACAGAGGATGCCACTTTGATATGCAGCAGGGACTCCACTAATGATATCAAGAAGGTAATTGAAAACCTAAAGATCTGTAATAGAGACAGCTATCTCTGATTAATTTGCAAAACTAAAAGGGGCTTGTACACTGTAGTTCGTGTACAAGCCCCTTTTTTTCTCACTACTCGGCCGCCCCGACAAAGCAAAGGCCCTATTCCTATATGGTAGGTGCGGTTTTCCAATGCCTTTACCTGTAGCATTCGAAGTCCCTGCCATTACTGGATACAGCATCGTAACTCCGGTCTTTAGAAGAGTTTCTTTTTGTTCTTTCCGTCCTTCTTTCCGCCGCCGTTCATCCTTTTCTCCACTGCATGAAGGGAATCTCCGGAAACCTCGTCAAACTGCCGGAGCAAATCCTTGGCACTGGATGTAAGTCCTGTGGGCACCTGCACCACCAAAGTCACATAGTGATCCCCTCTCACATTCTTATTATGCAGGGAAGGCACACCCTTTCCCTTCAGTCGGATCTTTGTATCCGTAGCCGTACCGGGCTTCACGGTATAGACAATCTTTCCATCAATAGTATCAATTAAGACATCTCCGCCAAGAGCCGCCTGGGCATAGCTCATAGGCGCTGTAGAATAGATATTATCGCCCTGTCTCTGGAAGATGGGATGCCTGGAAACCAGCACCTCCACCAGCATATCACCCTTAGGTCCGCCATTGACGCCGGGTTCACCCTTCTCTTTCAGCCGTACCATCTGACCGCTGTCAATACCTGCCGGAATGGAGAGCTTTATCTTCTTCTTATTGGAAATATAGCCCGTACCATAGCAGTCCGGACATTTCTCCTTTATAATCTTTCCGCTTCCGTGGCACTCTGGACAAGTAGTGACATTTCTCACCGTTCCAAATAGGGTGGACTGGGTAGAAACCGTCTGACCGGTGCCGCCGCACTTGGTACAGGTGACAGGACTGGTTCCCGGCTTAGCCCCTGTACCATTACACTTCGTACAGGTATCATTTAATTTGGCCTCGATCTCCTTTTCACAGCCCTTCATAGCCTCCTCAAAGGTGATCTGAACCTGCATCCTGATATTTGCCCCCTTCATAGGGCCACTTCTAGAGGAACGGCTCCTGCCCCCTCCAAAGAGATCTCCGAAGAAGTCAAAGCCGCCAAAGATATCACTGAAATCACCGCTGAAGTCAAAACCGCCGAAACCGCCGCCCCCTCCGGCGCCATCAAATGCCGCATGGCCGAACTGATCGTATTGCTGGCGTTTGGAGGGATCGGAAAGAACCGCATAGGCCTCTGAGGCCTCCTTAAACTTCTTTTCCGCATCCTTATCCCCCGGATTCATATCCGGATGATATTTCTTTGCAAGGGCCCGGTATGCCTTTTTAATGGCCGCTTCGTCGGCCTTTTTGTCGACGCCTAGCACCTCGTAATAATCCCGTTTCTGTTCTGCCATAGTTTCCTTTCCTCTTATCGCAATTCAAGGATCCTCTCAGAAATGGCTGTTTCTCCAGCCAAATGGCTACAACAAGGCCTTTCCTGAAAGGATCCTTTTTC
>JAILCB010000007.1 GCA_024680595.1 Lachnospiraceae bacterium
GTCCAGGAGCGTCACCTTTGCCAGACTGGATGCCGAGGGCACCCCAGGTTATTTTGAACGCTATTCCAAAGTATATGTGGTCATAAATACCCAGACCGGAGCCATGTATTTCCGCTCCTATTCTGTGGCGGAAACCGACACGGTCAAGAGCTTTACCCTGGAGACCAATAAGTACTACGGGGCCCCTGACGATCCGGACGAGAGCCACCGTATTCCCTGGGCGGATTATATGGACGAGGTCACATCGGTCACCTTTGAAGTGGACTTGATGCCCACATATACGGACAATTGGTTCAACGGCTGCAGCAATTTGAGGAAAATTAACCTGGAGATGGTGCTGACAGACAGCCTGACAGGCACATCCAATATGTTCAAGGACTGCAGATCCTTAAAGACCATCTATGTGGCCGAGGGCTATAGCATGGCCAATATTACCGGTAATGACGAGGGTATGTTCAGCGGCTGCGTCAGCCTGGTAGGCGGCGATGAGACCGCATACAGCGACGTAATAAATACGGATTCCGCAAATGCGGACAGGAAGAAGTATGCCATCGTGGACGACAAGACCACGGATCCCGACAACCCTCAATATGGCTACTTTACCTGCAAGGTCTATGTAGACTTCAAGGACGGGGTTTTGACCTTCTCCGCCACCATGCCGGACGACGACCGCTGGTATAAGCCTTTTGCAGGAAACGATCTCTACGAGGCCCCGGAGAATGTGCTCTGGTATACCTATCATGACGAAATTGAAAAGGTGGAGTTCAAGACGGCCATAAAGGCCAAAAAGGCCGCCTATTGGTTCGCCAATTGCACGGCCCTTAAGGAAATCGTGAATATGGATCAATATCTGGAGACCCAGGACGCCACCACCATGAAGGGGCTTTTCTATGGCTGCACAAAACTGCCCTCCAATGGTGACACGGGGCTTTCCAAGGCCATTAGCAAATTGAATACATCAAATGTCGAGAACATGAGCTACATGTTCTATGACTGTGATGCGATTACAGAGCTGGATCTTAGTACCTTCGACACAGCCAAGGTCACGGATATGAGCTATATGTTCAATAGTGACGGCAAGCTGGAATATCTGAATGTAGAGGGTTTTGATACATCCAATGTTACCCATATGGAGAGGATGTTTGGTTATTGCGGTAAGCTAAAGGGGAAAAACAGTGACATACAGGTGCTGGATTTAAGCGGAAGCGGCTGGAAGACGGAAAAGGTGGAAAAGATGTACGGCATGTTCCGCGACTGCTTAGTTCTGCCTGCCATCAAGTTTGGGGACGGATGGAATGTATCCAAGGTCAGCGGCACCGGGTATACCGAACAGAATGGCTTCAAGTATATGTTCAATAATTGTGACGGACTTACTTCATTGGATTTAAGTCCCTGGAGCTGGAGTCAGGTTGACGGAAAGGCTACCAGCGCCCAGACGGCCTATGGCAATATGTTCCAAAGCTGTAATAAACTAGAGAGCATAGAATTTGGCGATGATTTCTATACCGGAAATGCGTCGGGCGGCTATGCCATGTATCAAATGTTCAAGGACAGTGTCGCCCTTAAAGAGCTGGATCTCAGCATGTTTGATACGACTAAGGTTACCCGGGTCTACGAAACCTTTTATAATTGCCAGGCCCTGGAAACCATTAAATTCGGCCCTAAATGGACTATGGCAGCCATTAAATATGAGGATGACATGGTGCGGACCTTTAGGGATTGCTTAAAGCTAAAGAACCTGCTCACTGTGGATGAGGACGGGAATGACACGGGAAAGGGCGTCTCGGAATGGGACGTGTCCAATATTCAGAATATGGCTCAGGCCTTTTATAACTGCGAGTCCCTGGAGTCCCTGGATGTGTCCCAGTGGGATACGGGCAATGTCATGAATATGTCCCATATGTTCGCCCAGTGTGACAATTTGAAATATGTTATGTCGGTGTCAGCGTCGGAGATCAAGTTTAATCCCAAGAAGGTCTCCCAGGGCTACAATATGTTTGACGGCTGTAAGTCATTAAAGAGCGAGGGAATCAACGTCAGTAACTGGAATACAGGCAATATTCAGAACTTTACAAATATGTTCGCCAATTGCAGCAGCCTGGTGTCTCTGGATGTGGGGGATTGGGATATTTCCGGTTCCACATTATTAACCAATATGTTCTATGGCTGCAGCCTCCTCACGGATTTCGGCGAGGACAATCTGGCTACGTGGGATACCTCCCATATTACGGATATGAAGGGGTTATTCCAGAGCTGTGCCACCGTTTCCTCCATTGATATGAGTGGCTGGGATATATCCTCCGTAACGAAGATGGAGAATATGTTCGCGAGCTGTGTGAAGCTGAATGAATTGGACCTTAGCGGTTATGATACCAAATCCCTGGTTAATACGAAGGGAATGTTTGATTCCTGCTCAGAATTGAAGACTATCTTTGCATCGGAGCTTTTCACAAAGGATCAAATCACAGACAGCACAGATATGTTTAAGGGTTGTGATGTGCTGGTAGGAGGGAATGGGACTTCATTTGCGGACAAGAATACCACGGACAAGACCTATGCCCTGATAGACAAGGAGGGACAGGAGGGTTACTTCACAGAGCAGTTCGTGGCCTATCTGGAGGGCAATACCCTGGTATTTGCTTCTTCCTATCCCGCGGGGATACCGGACGATTGCAAATGGAATGTGGACAAGGTCTATACAACGGCTCCCGGATGGAGTGATAAGGCGGATGAGATTACTACGGTACGGTTCCGCACCATTCAGCATCCCATTTCTACGGCCTATTGGTTCTATGGCCTGGATCATCTGACCGGGTTTGAGGAATTCGATAAACTGGATATTCTGAATGTAACAGACATGAATCACATGTTCTATGGCTGCTCCGCCCTGGAGGAGCTGGACATCCAGCTCTGGAAGACCGGGCAGGTAGAGGACATGAGCCATATGTTTGAGGACTGCACTTCCCTCAAGACCATCTATGCCTATAGCGGAAACTTCCTCACAGACCAGCTAGCTAGCGGCAAGGATGAGGATATGTTTAATAACTGTACCGTTTTGGAGGGCAGTAACGGTACAAAATACGCGGAAAAGCTGGTCAAGGATAAGAGCTATGCCTGGACGGACGGCTGGATTACAAAGGACGGCGAGGGAACGGAAACCGAGCATCCCGGATATTTCACAGATACGGTCTATGCCTATATGGACGGGGAGGATACCCTCCGTTTCGCCATCCATGTTCCCGAAAGCATTCCGGATAATATGAAATGGAAGGTGGGAGAGGCCACGACCTATACGGCCACGGCTCAGAATAAGGGCTGGCGGCCCTATAGGACTAATATTATTACGGTAGTATTTGATAATTATGTGACCCCTGATAATACAGCCTTCTGGTTTGCAGGCTGCACAAACCTGGTTATTGTCAAGGATATTGAGAGACTGAATACATCCCGTGTAACTGACATGCAATATATGTTTGACAATTGCAGCAGCGATGCCTTCGTGACCCTGGATGTCAGTCATTTCGATACGGCCAAGGTGGAGAATATGAGCCACCTCTTTAATTATTGCAATAGGCCTTTGGAATTTGATGTCAGTAATTGGAATACCGCCAAGGTTACGAAAATGGACTATTTATTTGCCTGTCCTAATAATAAGCCCAGGGTAACGACCTTGGATCTGAGCAGCTGGGAAACCTCCAATGTCACAACAATGGAGAGGATGTTTAGTGGGCGGACCTCTCTAAAGACCCTCCTCGTGGATGATGAAAAGTTTGATTCTTCTAACGTCACTAGTATGTCCTATATGTTCCAGGGACTCTATAGCTGTACGAGGGAAGATTTTGGTTTCCTGGAGACCGGTAGCGTGACGAATATGAGCGGCATGTTCAATTACTATGCCTGGGGCAGCGGGGCCACCCAGCTGGATTTGCACCATTTCGATACCAGTAATGTGACAAACATGAGCAATATGTTCCTGAACGCAAAGCGTCTGACTTCATTAAACGTGTCCGGCTGGGATGTGCGCAAGGTGACGAGCATGTATCAGATGTTTGCCTGTACCTATGAAGGTTTCCCTTCCTTCAGAATGTCCCTTACAAATCTGGATCTGACGGGCTGGCAGGTCAGGGATGTGACAAATATGTCCAAGATGTTCTTCC
>JAILCB010000046.1 GCA_024680595.1 Lachnospiraceae bacterium
AAGCAGAAAGATCTGCAAGTAGGAAGCGTTTAGTGCTATTTGCAGGATCTGCTATGACTTGGCATGTTGGATTACCGGTATAACGCAAAGAATCATGTGTGGGAGGATTGAATTATGGGACATAATTTTGAGGATTTATTGACTAGGATTGAGGACAAAGAGTTTGAGGAATGGATTCGCAGTCGGAATGGGAAATTCCGCTTTATAGTCTATCCTGAGAAAAGGGATATGGAAAAAGACATTGATGCCCTGGATCTGTCCATGCGATCCTATAATTGCCTGAAACGGGCAGGTTATGCAACGATTAAGGAGCTTATCGCGGCCCTCACCCATGGAGAGAGTCTCATGAATGTGAGGAATCTGGGCAAGAAAAGCGCGGATGAAATCATGTTCAAGCTTTTCCTCTATAATTATGGAAGCGTAAGCCAGGAAAGACGGGGGGCCTACTTCGAGAAGGTGAAGAAAATCAACACCAGCCCCCATCCAGACGAATTACTTGTCCGGTGAGATAGGTGCCGGCTTTGGCCAGAGAAAGAATCAGATCGGCCACTTCTTCCGGTCTTCCCATGCGGGAGGCCGGAATTTCTTCTATTAAAGCATCGATCTCTTGCCGGGAAAGATGACTGTTCATATCTGTATCGATGAGGCCGCAGGAGATGGCATTGACCTGGATATTACTGGGCGCCAGCTCTTTTGCCAGGGCCCTGGTCAAGGCATTGACACCGCCCTTGGAAGCGGAGTAGGCGCTTTCCATGGAAGATCCCAATTCCCCCCAAACCGAGGAAATATTAATGATCTTTCCGGAATGCTTCTCTAGCATCTTTGGAATGGCGGCCCGGCTGGTCAGAAAGACACTGGTCAAATTAGTGTTTATGATTTCATTCCATTCCTCCAGGGACATATCCTGTAAAAGGCCGAAGTAGGATATACCCGCATTATTAACAAGTAAATCTACGGCAGGCATTTGGGAAATGACCTCTGAAATGAAATCAATGTCGCCCACATCTCCACAGAAATGTGTTCCGGGGAGACCGGATAAGCCCTGCAGGCTTTTTCTGCAAATGAGAAAGAGTTCATATTCTTCTGAGAGCCTTAAAGCAGCGGCTCTGCCGATTCCCCGGGAGGCCCCGGTAATGAGAGCATATTTCCTGTCCATATCCATCCCCCACACACTCCTTCAGTAATAATTACGAGAATGAAGCCCGTCCAAGGCTTACTCGCCTGTTTATATTCAGTCGGTTCCCATTGGGATTCCCTGCATAATACTACAAGACTAGCAGTAATGTCAAAAGAATAGTATAATAGCGGGGTATTCGTATTGTCTGGAATGTCATTACTAATGAATAACAGTTGCAATAATTTCATATATGAAGGCGGATTTTGGAGAATGGCGGATTTGCGGAGAAAAAAACGGGCGAAATGGATTAAATTTTTGATTCCGCCCGTTATAACACTGGTGATATTTGGATGCGTATTGGCTGTAAAGGGTATTTTCCCTTTTGGAACCAACCGCATTGATTATTATGATATGGGGCAGACCAATGCGCCTCTATATTATCATATGTGGGATTTTCTTCATGGTAAGTCGGATTTATTCTTCGACTGGTTTATTAATGAAGGACAGAATCTCAGTATGGGGAGTGCTATTCAATGGAATATCTCTCCCTTCAATCTTTTCTTTCTCTTTGTCCCCAGAAATATGATTATGAAGAGTCTTTCCATTTATATGGGACTCCATCTCATGGCCATGACGGCGGCTATGTATTTCTTTTTGAATAGGCTTTTTCCGGATACCCTATACCGGTGGAAGGCGCTTTTCAGTATTAGCTATGGCTTATGCGGTTACACTTTGACCCATTACACCATACCTACTTATCTGGACACGGCTGTATTTTTCCCTTTGCTTGCGCTTTCTCTCTACCGGCTTCTAAAGGAGGGAAAGCCTTATTTCTATGCTCTCATGCTGGGCTTTACTACGGCCCTCAGTTATTATCTGGGATTCATGCATCTAATCTATATTCTGCTCTTCTCGGGGGTATGGATTCTTTTTGAAAGCGGAAGCGTCCCTGGGGAAGAAGCCACATTGGTGAAGAGGGATCGGGCGTGGAAATTAGGGATTTCCACGGTTCTAGGACTCATGCTGTCCTGCTTTATGCTGCTGCCGGCTCTGCTGCAAATGAGCTTATCCTCCCGCTTTAATTCCAATTTGGAAGGGGGATTTCTGGGAACACTTCTCTCCATTATGAATTCCATCGGAGCAGACGAGTATTACGTGAAGTGGTGGCAGCTCTATGGCCTGGAAGCGGCAGGGCTGCTTGTCATACTGGGTATTCTCAGTCGCAAGATGAGCCGCAAGCGGAAAATCACGGTTTTTAGTCTGGTCTTTATTCCCTGTGCCCTGATTCCTTTTGAGTCCATTAATATTCTCTGGCATATGGGCACTTATTATCATTATCCTATTCGGTGTGCATATTTAATTCCCTTTTCCGTGCTTACAGCGGCGACCTATTTCGTTGGCATTCTGCTGCCGGATTGTAAGCATGAGGGGGAGGTACGGGAGAGAGTTCATGCTGATAAGAATCAGCTTGCCTCCAAGTTACTCCCCTTCTTTGCCGTCATGATTTCGGCAGTTTTTCTGGGCCTGGCAATCTTCCTTTATATAAGGGGCGGGATTTGGACCGTACAGAGTCTTTTCCGGGTATGGCTGGTTCTGGCAGCGGGGCTTTTTCTTTTCTATCTGCTTTTATATCTATTTAGCAGGAAATGGGAGTATACAGAAAAGGTTTTCCGACCTCTTTTTCAGCATTTTACTCTGCCCTTTGTAATGGCAGAATTGATTTTGGGGGCCTATATCGGATATGGCTGTCCTCAATTCACAGACACTTTCTTTGGAGATCCGGAGCAGTCCGGGGACTATGTGGAGACGGCGGTGGAGCTTTCGGAGAGACTGCCTATTCTGGAGGATGAAACCAGTAACCGTCTATATAGGGTGAAAAACCCCGATTCGGACTTGAATACCAACTACGGAATGGTCATGGGGCGCTCTACAGTGACCGGCTGGGCCAATACCCTGACCCGGGGACAGCAGGAGGCTGCGGAGAAGGCGGGCTATGGAACCCATTTCATGAGAATTCTGGATTCCGGAGGAACTATGTTTATGGATTCTGCCTTGGGTGTGAGGAAGGTTCTAACCCGGGTTCCCTTTGAAGCAGACTCCTTTATATATGAAAAAATTGAGGAGACGGAGAGCTCCGGGGGCAGCTATGGACTCTATGACAATAAGGCCGCCTTTCCCTTTGTTGTGGCGGTTTCGTCAGAGGATACAGAGATTGAGCTAGAGGATTTATCCATGGCTCAGTACCAGAATGCGCTTTATCGCCTTTTCCGGGGTGAGGATGGGGAAATCCTAAAGGATCTGGGAAAGGGAGAGGACAGTATTAAGTATGTTAGGGAAGAGGATGGGGCTATTGCAGATTCTGGTTCAGGAAAGGGACCGGGGTGGATCCGGAAGAGCCCTGAACTGCTGAAGAGTCCCGGCCGGGGTCAGGAGTGTACTGAACTTGTGAAGGGTCCGGGAAAACCGGCTTTGCAGGGTGAGGATAATAATAATTCAGAGACTGAAAACACGGAATCTTTAGCTAGTGAAGCCGGCGATTCATCTACGGGAAAACAAGTTTTAAGAGAAATTGAGGTGAAAGGGAATCAGGCTCTATACTTGATTCACGGGCAGGCAGATGAAATTCTTGTCAATGGGGAGCCGGTTCCTGTTCCTACTATTGGGGATCCGGATAATACTGCCTATCCCGCCTGGTTCAATTCCAGTCTTCTCTATTTAGGATCTTTCAGGGATCAAAGAGTCAGTCTGGTCTGCCCGGAGAAATCCAGGCTTTTCTCTCTGGATTTGGATTTACTCATGGAATTAAGCCGGTTTTTGGCAGGAGCGGACTCCAGGTTGACCGGTGGTCAGAAATCAGAGGCGGGGCAGGCGGCTGTAAGCTCCGATAGATCCCTAAGGGGGAGCGATTCCGAATCCGGCCTGGAACTGTCTGCAGGGACTAGCAGCCTTTCCTTTAGGATTGACGGAAGTGAAGAGAAAAACGTGGCACTCCTTCCCCTGCATTGCGATCCCGGCTTTTCTGCCACTGTTAATGGCAAAAAGCAGAAGGTATTTGATGTGGCCGGATTATTCATGGGAATTCCCATTGAGCAAGGGGAAAATGAGCTCGAATTGACATTTACTCCTCAAGGTCTGGTGGCCGGGGCAGTAGTCAGCATCCTTGGAGCCATCTTACTCCTAATATCATTTATCACAGGTTTTCTCAATAGGAAAACATTTTCCAGAGTAGCCTTTTATATCTTTAATGGAGTATGGGCACTTGTTCTTTTAGGCTTATATGTCATTCCGATTGGATGGTTTATTGTCCATGAAATTATAAAGATTTCCGGTATCTAATAGAGACCGGGGCTTTATGTAGGCTAGGGGTCTTGCGTTTCGTCACCGTGCCTGCACGAGTGCGAGACGCAAGGCACGGCCCATCATTGAAGACCCTTTGGGCCTGAGATGCGGGGGATGCCGGAATCGGGCAGGGGGATTTTTACCCTTACTCGATTAAACTATATTGGCTTTTATTTCTCTTTGAATTCTAGGGGGGTTATATGGATTTTTCAATTATTAAATACCTGGCGGGACCCATTATTGGGGCCGTCATCGGTTATTTCACCAATCTCATTGCTGTCAAAATGCTTTTCTATCCCAGGAAGGAGGTGAAACTGTTTGGACACAGGTTACCCTTTACGCCGGGGGCTATACCCAGGGGAAAGGGCAGGCTTGCCAAAGCTGTGGGGACGGCGGTGGGAGAGACTTTGCTCACCCGTTCTGATATTGAGTCAAAGCTTATTTCGGATGAGGTTTCCGGAAAGGTTGCCGATGCAGTTATGGGAAAGCTGTCCCTGCCACTGAAGGAAGAGATCATGGATTTAGCCTCTCTTTCGGAAGAGAGTTATGAGGAAAAGAAAGGGCAGGCAGTGAATTTCATTAGCGATAGCCTGATTAACTCTCTGTCAAAGCTTAACTTTTCGGACATTCTCGTGGAAACGGGAAGTGCTGCCGTGAAGGAGAAGGTGAAGGGCACCATGCTGGAAATGTTTTTGTCCGATGATCTCATACGCTCTGTTATAGGGCCTGTGGGAACCGAGGTACAGAAAGCGCTCATGGCTAAAGGACCGGACCTGTTCCGCCCCAGTGTGGAGGAGAAGATAGAGGAAATCGAGGAAGACAGCGGACTTGCCCTGTTAGGAAAAGTAGATATGGGGGAAGAGAGGACCAGAGAGGCCATTATAGGCATTTACAGGAAAACGGCCTCTTCCGGAATAGACAGACTCATGGAGACCGTAGATATTTCCGGAATCGTGGAAAAGAAGATCCGGGATATGAAGGAGGAGGACCTGGAAGTTCTGGTTTTATCCGTCATGAAAAAAGAGCTGAATGCCATCGTGAATTTGGGTGCCCTGATTGGCTTTGTACTTGGCCTTGTGAATCTTTTGCTCCTGCTAGCGTGAAGTGATCTGATTTGTAGTGGCCGGAAAGCGAGGATATGAAAAATGAATCATAAGAAACCATACGATATTAATCAACTGCTGGTAAATATTATTATCGCATTAATGATTGCGGTATCATCTACTCTAATCCTGGCTGCTCCGCTCACCATCCGGATGGAGGGGATCCATGGTCTTGCAAAAGAGTATCTGGTCACCACGGCCAAATCCCTCGAACTGGGTATTGATGAAAAAATTGTTGACGAGGGTTTAGAACAGCTGGAGACGACCGGTATACCGGAGGCACTTAGGGAAATTGTTCCGGATGAAATAGAAGCCGGGGTTTCCATGTATGACATCAAGATGGTCTGTGAGATATATGAGGATATACGGGACTTCTCCAAAACAGAAATCCGGTCTTTTGAGGATTTGGGAAATGTTTTTATAGGGATGATCCTGTCGGATTACCTGAAGGCGAACTTTGCTGCTGAAATAGATCAAATCAATATGTTTGTTGATGGATATAGTACCTTCTATTATATATTGATAGGGCTTGCCCTCCTTTCTATTATCCTCGTACTGTTGCGGAAAAGGGGAGCTGTCTATTTATGGCTGATTCCTGCCCTGATATTTACCCTGATCTGGGTTTCTGCATCGCTTATATGGTCTTCTATTATCGGCGCATCTCTTGCGCAGAATCTGTATATCAAATTCCCTTGGGGGACAGTTCTGGGCTTTGTTCTAGTGCTGTTATCTGAGATCATCTATCATAGGAAGCTCAAAAAGGTAAGGGCAGATTGGGCTGCGGCTAAGGATACGGCGGCTGTGCTTAATACAGAGGCTATGCATAATACAGAGACTGTGCATAATACAGCGGCTGTGGTAAAAGGGGAAGATATGTCTAATGATGGAGCCGGCAGCGAGGCCGGAGCTGTAAAGAATGAGTCCGGAACTGAGAAGGAGAGGCCCTAGGGCATGCGGAAGTGGATGGAGGGTAAACTTTGTCAGTAAAACATATGTATACAAGATGAACACAAACACATTATATGCTATAATAACAGACTAGGTATACTAGAAGTTGTGGATGAAATAGTTTTCGGTTGTTCCGTGAAATGGAGCGGAGGCGTACTCCGGCAGAGGGATTAATTATGAAGGTCGTAATTTTGGCAGGAGGATTGGGCACCAGAATTTCCGAGGAAAGCCACCTGAGGCCCAAGCCTATGATTGAAATTGGGGATAAGCCTATTCTATGGCATATCATGAAGGAGTACTCCCATTTCGGATTTCATGAATTCATTATCTGCTTAGGCTACAAACAACATATGGTGAAGGAGTTTTTCGCGGACTATTATCTATATTCCTCCGATGTTACCTTTGACCTGGAGAAGAATGCCATGGAGGTCCACAATCATTATGCGGAGCCCTGGAAGGTAACGCTGGTGGATACCGGGCTCCATACCATGACAGGCGGGCGGATTAAACGGGTGAAGGAATATATTGGTAACGAAACCTTCATGCTGACCTATGGAGATGGGGTTTCAGATGTGAATATCCGCAATCTTTTGGACTTTCATAGGAGTCATGGGAAGATTGGTACCATTACAGCTATTGCCGTAGATCAGCGTTTTGGGGTCCTGGACGTGGCAGAGGACGGGGAAATTCACGAGTTTGCCGAGAAGGACGAGAGGGATGTAAGTGTGGTAAACGGCGGTTATATGATATTCGAGCCCGCTGTCTTCGATTATATTGAAGGGGATTCTACAGTTTTCGAGAAGGGCCCCTTAGCCCAGATGGCAAAGGACGGGGAACTCATGGCTTACCGTCATGACGGCTTTTGGCGCTGCATGGATACTCAGAGAGAAAAGGAGATGCTGGAGCGGCTTTGGGAGTCAGGCCACGCCCCCTGGAAAGTCTGGGAGAGCTAGATTGCCGGATCTAGGCAAGGAATCCCGAGATTTGCTTTTAGCCGGTTGATTGGCGAAAAGCAGAAAGAAGCGTGAAACTTGCGAAAAGGCCTCTCTGTCATTAGTAATTGCCCATTTCATATGCTAATCCTATGGAGAGAACAGCCATTAACAGATTTTTGAGACTTATGGTTTTATCATTACATTATATTTAGGAAATATAACTATTCCGGAAAGATGGTATTATGCTGGATCTATCATTCTATAAAGGGAAAAAGGTGCTGGTGACCGGACATACGGGTTTTAAGGGCAGCTGGCTCTGCCACCTTCTCCTTTTGGCCGGGGCGGATGTGACGGGATACGCTTTGAATCCCCCCACAACCCCTTCTCTCTTTGGTCTGACTGGTTTGGAAAAGAGGATGGATTCCATTCAGGGAGATATTAGGGATTTCGAAAAGCTGGAGATGTTATTCACAGCCTATGAGCCTGAAATCGTTTTCCATCTTGCGGCCCAGCCCATTGTGCGCACATCCTATTGGCTTCCCAGGATGACCTTTGAAACCAATGTGATGGGGACAGTGAATATTCTGGAATGTATCCGGAATTCCAAATCGGTGCGTTCCTTTGTGAATGTGACCACAGATAAGGTTTATCTCAATCAGGATGACGACAAAGCTTTTACCGAGGATATGCCTCTTGACGGATATGATCCCTATTCCAATTCCAAGTCCTGCTCTGAATTGGTAACCCATAGCTATGTGAAGTCTTACTTTCTCTCACCTGACACGCCTGCTGTTTCTACAGCCAGAGCCGGAAATGTGATAGGAGGCGGGGATTTTGCCAGGGACAGGCTTATTCCGGATTGCGTCCGGGCTGCGGAAGAGGGAAAGGCCGTGGTTCTTCGGAATCCAAATTCCACCAGGCCCTTCCAGCATGTGCTGGAGCCCCTTACCATCTATATGGAGATTGCGGAGAAGCAGTACTCAGATAAAGAAAAGTATGCGGATTCCTATAATGTGGGACCGGACCTGGAGGATGTGAAGAGTGCGGGGGAACTGGCAGAGATGTTTTGCCAGGCCTATGGTAATGGACTTTCCTGGCGGGTTGAGGGAAAGGGAGGCCCCCATGAGGCGGCATTCCTGCGGTTGGATTGCAGCCGTCTAAAGCAGCGTTTTGGCTGGAAGAGTGTTTGGAGAATCGACAAGGCCGTGGAAAAGACGGCGGAGTGGACCCGGGTATATCTGTCTGGCGGAGATGTGGCAAAGGAAGTAGAGGATGAGATAGCAGACTATCTAAAAGATGCTGGGATTTGAGAGCGGCTTAACCGGAAATGTCTTGCTATGTGTGGGAAAAGCTCCGGTCCGGTGGGGCCCGGTCGAATAGGATGTCGAATTTCAGATGAATTCCCTATCCCATAATTTTGCCGAGACTTATATGAATGAGGGAATGATATGAGGCTTGGGATAGTGCAGGAGATGAGTTTCCTATCCCATAATAATGCCGGGACCTATATGAATGAAGGAATGACATGAGGCTTGGGATAGTGCAGGAGATGGGTTCCCTATCCCATAATAATGCCGGGACTTATATGAATGAGGGAATGATATGCAGTTTGGGGATAATGTAACAGAGGAAGAGGCCCGTGCTGAAATTCTGGAGGCTGTGGCGGATTTTGCCAAGAGGTTCCGGAAGGGACCTGCACCCTATCGGGAGGGCGACAGGATTCCCTATGCGGGCAGGGTATATGATGAGAAAGAAATGGTCAATCTGGTGGATGCTTCACTGGAATTCTGGCTGACTGCAGGGCGCTTTACCACAGAATTTGAGCGGGCCTTTGCCCAATATCTGGGAATACGCTATGTCTCCATCGTCAATTCCGGCTCTTCCGCAAATCTTCTGGCTTTCATGACGCTGACCAGCCCATTACTGGGGGACAGACAGATAAAGAGAGGGGACGAAGTCATTACCGTGGCGGCCGCTTTTCCTACGACGGTGGCTCCCATTCTGCAATACGGTGCAGTGCCGGTATTTGTAGATGTCACAATCCCCCAATATAATATTGATGTTTCTAGGCTGGAAGAAGCCAGGTCGGATAGGACAAAGGCAGTTATGATAGCCCATACCCTGGGGAATCCCTTTGATTTGAAGGCTGTGAAGTCATTCTGTGACCGCTATGGGCTCTGGCTCATTGAGGACAATTGTGACGCCCTAGGCTCTGTCTATGACATGGATGGAGAGAGGAAGCTCACAGGAACCGTGGGCGATATCGGCACCAGCAGTTTTTATCCCCCTCACCATATGACCATGGGAGAGGGCGGGGCGGTTTATACCGACAATCCATTATTGAATAGGATTATCCGGTCTATGCGGGACTGGGGCAGGGATTGTGTCTGCCCTCCGGGAGTGGATAATTCCTGCGGCCGCCGTTATGACGGAAGCTTTGGTCAGCTGCCCAAGGGCTACGATCACAAGTATGTCTATTCCCACTTCGGATACAATCTGAAGCCTACGGATTTGCAGGCCGCCATCGGCTGCGCCCAGATAGAGAAGTTCCCCACCTTTGTGAAAAGGAGGCGGGAGAATTTCACCTATCTAAAGGATAGGCTAATGGATTTGGGGGATAGGCTGATTCTGCCGGAGCCTGCACCTCATTCGGAACCCTCCTGGTTTGGTTTCCTCATCTCCGTACAGCCGGATTCGGATTTATCCCGGAATGAAATGGTCAGGCAAATTGAGGGAGAAGGCGTTCAAACCAGGATGCTTTTCTCGGGAAATCTCTTAAAGCATCCCTGTTTTGATCAATATCGGGATAATGAAAACGCTTTCCGGGTTGCCGGGGACTTGGACTGTACGGATAGAATCATGAGAGACAGCTTCTGGGTGGGCCTCTATCCCGGAATGGACCAGGCTAGGCTCAATCGGATGGCGGATGTCATCCGGAGGGCAGCGGGAGCCTAGAAATGCCTAACCGGTCATATTGTCAGTACCATCTCTGAAGTAGACAGGCAGGGAGCTTTGACAGGAATTTGTCTTTGCTTTAACTCATATACAGACTGTGAATATCTCTGAAATAGACAGGCGGGGAGCTCTGACAGGGGGCGGCGGAACAGGCCGGGTCTCGTTATGGGGCATTTTGGTTTATGGGGGCTTCTGGGATAGTAAAAACATATAAGAAGGGCGAGAAGAATTATTATGCAGGATATTAAATTGCTGGACTGTACCCTAAGGGATGGGGGGTTTCTGAATTCCTGGAACTTTGGCCAGGGTACTATGGTAAATTTTTTTGAGCGGTCTGTCTCGGCGGGCATCAATTATATAGAAGTGGGTTTTCTGGATGAGAGAGAGCCCTTCGACCCGGATCGGACTATAACTCCCAATTCTCAGGGAATGGATCGGCTTTTTGCAGGCTTAGATCATGGCAATTCCAAGATCTTTGCCATGATTGATTATGGCACCTGCCCTTTGGAGAACATATCGGATGCAAAGGATTCTGTCATAGACGGGATTCGCGTCATGATTAAGAAAAAGACCATGATTGAGGCCATTGATTTTTGTAAGGCGTTAAAAACCAAGGGTTATCTAATCGGAGCCCAGCCGGTTTCCGTAACGGGCTATACAGATGATGAAATGCGGGAGCTAGTGAAGCTCATGAACGAGCTGAAGCCCATGGCCATGTATATAGTGGATACCTACGGGCTTTTGGACCGCACCCATGTTTTGCATATTTTTGAACTCATCGATTCCCTTCTGGATCCGGAAATTGCCATTGGCTATCATGCCCATAATAATTTCCAATTGGCCTTCTCAAATTCGGTAGCTTTAATGGAGAAAGAGGGAAATAGAACGCTTGTTATCGATGGTTCTGCTTTTGGGATTGGAAAGTCTGCCGGCAATTGTCCCCTGGAGCTTTTGACCTCCTATCTAAATGGACATAAAAACGCATGCTATGATACAAGTCAGATTTTGGAAATGATAGATACAGGTGTTTTGAAAATATATGAAGAGAATCCCTGGGGCTATCAAATGCGATATTTCCTATGTGCCAGCAATGACTGCCATCCCAAATATCCCCAATATCTCTTACAGAAGAAAACTTTGTCGGTTCGTTCCATAAATGAAATTTTATCCAAAATCGAGCAAAAAGAACGGCTGGCATTTAATCAGGCTTATATCGAGAAATTATATTTGGATTATCAGAGTCACGAGATTAATGATAGGGGAGATATTGAAAAGCTACAGCTGTTATTAGAAGATAAGCCGGTATTGGTTTTGGGACCCGGGCCTTCCATGGGTACAGAGGGTGAAAAGGTAAGAGATTATATAGATAAAAAAGCACCCGCTATTCTATCTATCAATTATTTGCCGAAGGGTTATGATACGGATTATCTCTTCCTAAGTAACTCAAAGAGGTATATCCAGTTGTCCACTAAGCTTTCTGAGGGCGGTCAAGGTGGAGAGGGTTTGAAGATTATTGCCACATCCAATGTTACGCCGGCCAGAGGCTCCTTTGACTTCCGGGTGGATTATGCCGGACTTATTG
>JAILCB010000048.1 GCA_024680595.1 Lachnospiraceae bacterium
AGGGAAAAGACTGGCTTTGATAATTATTTGGAAATTGGCGTGAAACCATAAGCTTGACATGATTTTTCCTGTCCTTTATAATCGACATACAGACAAAGGAGCCTGTGCGCTTCTTTGTCTGTTTTTTTGTGTAGGCTAGGAGCCAAAGCCTCGTCGGCGTGCTTGCACGCCAGAGAGGCCTTGGCGACAGCCCATCATCGAAGGCCCGAAGGGCCTGAGATGATAATAGTCTATGTGCAGTCCGGTTCTTGCTGTTAGGCGATAATCACTTCTTGCGCTGGGACAGCCTCTGTTCGAAGCGGTTCTTGTAGGGGCCTTCCGGGATGCTTGTGGGATATTGCCCCGAGAAGCAGGCACTGCAGAAGCCTGCGCCCCCCACCAATTCCTCCAGGGAATCCAGGGGCAGATAACCCAGCGAATCGGCCCCGATTTGCTTTGCGATTTCGGGAATGGAATACTTGCAGGCGATGAGATGCTCTTCCGAATCAATGTCTGTCCCATAATAACAGGGATGTAGAAAGGGAGGGGCGCTGATTCGCACATGGACTTCCCTGGCCCCGGCATCCCGTAAAAGCTGGACCACCCTCTGCATGGTATTACCGCGAACAATGGAGTCATCCACCAGGACAACCCGTTTTCCTCTAAGGCTCTCTTCTACTGCTGACAATTTAATGCGGACGCTGTCAATTCTGGCGCTCTGGCCGGGAGAAATGAAGGTGCGGCCAATATATTTATTCTTAATAAGTCCGATACCATAGGGAATGCCTGATTCGCGGCTAAAGCCCAGAGCGGCGTCCAGGCCGGAATCCGGGGCCCCTATCACCAAATCTGCCTCTGCCGGGAAGTGCCTGGCCAGAACGGCTCCGGCACTTAGGCGGAACTTATGCACGGACAGCCCGTCAATTACAGAGTCCGGGCGGGCAAAGTAGATATATTCAAATACACAGAGTTTCTTGGGTTTTTCCAGACAGTGCTCTTTGCGTGAAACATATCCGTCCTGACTGAATACCAGAATTTCCCCGGGTTCCACATCCCGAATGAATTCTGCCCCTACAGCCTTTAGGGCACAGCTCTCGGAAGCGGCTACATAGGCTCCGTCTGCTGTTTTTCCAAAGCATAAAGGACGGAATCCGTAGGGATCCCTTGCGCATATTAATTTCTGAGAGGACATTAGGATGAGGGAATAGGCTCCATCCAAAACCTTCATGGCCTCTGAAAGAGCGTCTTCAATGGAACTGGTGCGGAGCCGTTCCCGGGTCAGGATATAGGCAATGATTTCCGTATCGCTGGTAGTATGGAAGATGGCCCCCGAAAGCTCCAGCTGATCTCTGAGAATTGCCGCATTGCTGAGATTACCGTTATGAGCAACCGCCATCTTGCCCTTTTGATGATTAACCTCAATGGGCTGGCAATTTCTGCGGCTGGAGCCGCCGGTTGTGCCATATCGCACGTGACCCACCGCCATGGTGCCGTCCGGCAGGGCCGAAAGCTCCCGATGAGAGAAGACCTCGTTTACGAGACCCAAATCTTTATGGGAAGAGAATAGTCCGTCGTCATTGACAACAATACCGCAGCTCTCCTGGCCTCTGTGCTGAAGGGCATAAAGGCCGTAGTAGGTCATGGCGGCCAGATTAGCTCTGCTTTTTGATATAATACCGAAAACACCACAGTCCTCGTGAATACTCATGTCTATCCTCCTGTTTCTAAGGAATCGGCCAGGAATCCGTCCTGCTCGATTATAGTAATGTATTAGTTTTCTGCCTATAATCGTGGGGAAGAGTTCCCCTCTCCATAAGGCATCGCTCACATATCAGGCCCGAAGGACCTTTGCCAAGGTTTCATGGGGATGTAGTAGTCCCATGAGGTTCTGCTCTTAGCCTGGAGAGAGATAGAATTCCCATACTCCATAAGGCAACGCTCACATCTCAGGCCCGAAGGACCTTCGATGAAGGATCCTTGCCAAGGTTTCGCCGGCGTGTAAGCACGGCGACGGGATTTTGGCTCCTTGCCTGCAATCGAGGGAAGATGCAAATCGCACTATACTCGTCCGCGAGCCGCCGGTCGGTTTTAGCCGACAATTTCCATCTCGGCGGCTCTGCGATAAAAAAACAGACAAAGGGGCCTTTCCAGGCGCCTTTGTCTGTACGGCGGCTATTATATAAAAATTGAAAAAAAGTGTCAACTGTAAATTACAGCTTTCTAGAGACAGAAGTTGAATTAAGACATGAGCAAGAGAGTTGTTTTCCACATGTCAGGACTTTGCTAGAAGAAATAGAATTTTAATTTGAAAAAGACAAAAAGATCGCTTGAAATTATTTCAGAAATGGTTATAATAAGATTGTATAAAATATAAAAGCACACAACAATAATTTTAATTCGAGAATATGGATTTTAATTCCTAAAGCAGAAGCAAGGGCAGAGACAGTAGTTGAAGCAGAGGGAATGGAAAGGACAAGGAAAATGGAAGGAATTGAGAAGGTTTATGAATTTTTGAATGAAGCCAGTACATATTATCTTGCGACGGTTGATGGAGATCAGCCCAGAGTGAGGCCTTTTGGCACAATACTTCTCAGCGGTGGGAAGCTCTATATCCAGACTGGCAAGATCAAGAATGTTTCTAAGCAGCTTGCAGCTAATCCTAAGGCCGAGATTTGTGCCTTTAAGGGAGGCAAATGGCTTCGGGTTGCGGGGGAGCTTGTGAATGATGATAATCATGATGTAAAGGTTGCTATGCTGGACAAGATGCCGAGTTTGAAGGGTATGTATAGCGCGGATGATGATAATATGCAGATGCTCTACTTTAAGAATGCCAAGGCCACCTTTAGCTCCTTCACAGAGGCTCCTGAAACTGTAGAATTCTGATTTAGGAAAAGGTAGAAAGAGTATCTCACAGAGGCCCTAGAAACGGTGGAATTCTGATTTGGGACAGGCAGGTAGAAAAAGCATCTCACAGAGGTCCCGGAAACGGTGGAATTCTGATTTGGGACAGGCAGGTAGAAAGAGCATCTCACAGAGGCCTTGGAAACGGTGGAATTCTGATATGTAAGAAGTCAGGAAGCATGATGATTAGGCCGTCTTTTATATTAGGCGGCCTTTTCGGAATACAGATAGATATCTGTAGAAAGGAGTTTTATGAGTATAGCAGTCAGATATTATTCAAGGTCTGGAAATACAAGAGCCCTTGCCGAAGCAATTGCAAAGGCGGCCGGCGTTTCCGCTGTCTCCGTAGATTCAGCGGAGGCTAAATTACAGGAGCCGGCAGATGTCCTATTCATAGGCGGGGCATTATATGCCTATGGACTTGACAAACATTTGAAGCAGTATTTGAAAACATTGAAAAAGGGAGATGCTAAAAGAGCCGTGGTATTTTCTACCTCCTGGGTTTCAAAGCATTCTCTTGATTTAATTAAAAAGGGTCTGACAGCGGCAGGGATTCCTGTGGAGGAAGAGACCTTCTATGTGAAGAGTAAACCAAATGCAGACCAGCTAAAGCAGGCTGAGGCCTTTGCAAAAAGATATATAGGATAGAAAGCAGATTAAAGCGCTGCAAAAGATATATAGGATAGAGAGCAGATTAAAGCGCTGTAAAAGATATATAGGATAGAGAGCAGATTAACGCGCTGCAAATTGGTATATGGGATAGAGAGCAGATTAAAGCGCTGCAAATTGGTATATGGGATAGAAAGCAGGCTGAGGCCCTTGTAAATATTAATATGGCAGAAAGCGGATTAAAGCGCTGCAAAAGATAATATAGGATAGAAAGCAGGCTCTAGCATCTGTAAATGCCTATATGATAGAATGAAAGCAGTGACGTTCGAAAGGCATCTATGGTTGAAAGCAGGCTGTAGCGTTCGCAGAAAGGGTTTCTATGGTGTAATTGAAAGGAGGAAGGATTTATGGTTATTAAGGCGGTAAAGTTTAGGGAGCATGGTTTCTACACCCAGCCCTTCGCATTCGGCGGAGAAGAGGGGCCGGACAAGTTTGATTCGAATATCCGTTATCGGGGAAGTATGCAGAACTATCTCATTGATACGGGAGATGAGGTAATCCTGGTGGATACAGGATTTCCGGCAGGTACGCCGGAGGAATCGCCGGATGAGACCAGCTTAGGCTATACAGGAAAGGATATCTGCAGCTATATGGAGGCCTTTGCAGCATTGGGCTACAAGCCGGAGCAGGTTACAAAGATTCTCCTGACCCATAAGCATAGCGATCATTCCGGAGAAATAAAGTCCTTCCCTAATGCCAAGGTTTATGTGGGTAAGGATGAGCTAGCCGCTGCAGAGCTGCAGGGTCTTACCAACCTTGTCCCGGTGGAATACACGGACGGCGCCTATTATAATTTCCCGGAGAGCCAGAAGATTGCTGATGGTATTTTCCTTATCAAGGCCAAGGGCCATACTTATGGAAATAGCATCGTAATCGTGGAGCTGGACGGCCTTTTCTACATGCTTCACGGCGATATTACCTATGTGGATGAGGCTCTCTATGAGAATAAGCTGTCTGTGGTATTTGACGATCTTGCTGCGGCCCGTGAGACTATGGATAGGGTCCGGGAGTTTGTAAAGAATCATCCTACGGTATATTGTGGAACTCATACACCTCAGGGATATGAGAATCTGGAGGCCAAGAGGGTAATCGATTTGGATAATCCGGTGGAGACGGTTTTTGAGGAGTTTGATTTCTCAAAGAAGGAAGCGACCGGGAAATATATCTGTTCTGTCTGCGGCTATGTCTACGATCCCGCTGATAATGATGGTATAGCCTTTGAGGATTTGCCGGATGACTGGAGATGTCCTCTCTGTAATCAGCCCAAGGAGAAATTCAACAAGGCGTGACCTATTCCTTATGCTGTGTTGATAGATCCAATATATCAATAATTTGCTTTTTGTTTTTTGTCATTCCTCATTTTTGAGGTTCCTGATATGGATAGCATTACCATTAATATGAGAATTGTTTTGTCCTTGCTGTTCGGGATTTTAATGAGGATGGCTGGAATTCAAATCAGGGATCTGTATAGGAAATGAGCAAGGATTGGAAATTTTTTCAATTTGATTGTTGACAAGTTTTATAATTTGTTGTATAGTCCCTTTTCATAAAGGCAAGGGCGTCTTTGAGTAGATTACTACTCAAAGGCGCTTTTTCTTTTAGGATTAACTTCATGGAAGATAGTGCAAAGGCAAAGGCGTCTTATGTGGATCACACGAGAAGTCCTTGCCTTTTATTATTTGGAGAGAAAGGAGATGATGAATTAATGGAAAAGGGATATGGGTCATTTTTCGTGTAGGCGGCGGGCCAAAATCTCCGGGGACACCTGTCTGAAGGAGATTCTGGCGGGCTCCCATTATTGAGGGTTGGAAGGGCCTGAAATGTGGGTGGAGCCCAATCGGGTAGGATGACCCTATTCATTACTCGATAAGTTTGGCGAAAGAAAAGGAGAAGTATTATGACAGTTGAGTTTTGGTTTTTGATTGGTGCAGCACTTGTTTTCTGGATGCAGGCGGGGTTTGCCATGGTGGAGACTGGTTTTACCCGCGCCAAGAATGCCGGCAATATTATTATGAAGAACCTGATGGACTTCTGTATTGGCACGGTGGTTTTCTCTATATTGGGCTATACCCTGATGATGGGAGAGGATACCTTTTTTGGTCTTATTGGTAAGCCTAATCTGGATCTCTTCACCCATTTCGGAGATTTCATTGCCTCCCCTGCGGAGGGCTTTACAGGAGCCAGTTATTTCGTTTTCAATCTGGTTTTCTGTGCGACAACAGCTACTATCGTTTCCGGAGCTATGGCGGAAAGAACCAGATTTTCCGCTTATTGCGTATATTCAGGAGTTATCAGCCTTTTGATTTATCCCATTGAAGCGCATTGGATCTGGGGAGGCGGCTGGCTATCCCAGATGGGCTTCCATGATTATGCAGGATCCTGTGCTATCCATATGGTGGGCGGAATCGCGGCCCTGATAGGGGCAGCTCTTCTGGGACCCCGTATTGGAAAATATGTGAGGGATAAGAGTGGCAAGGTTATTAAAGTAAATGCTATTCCCGGCCATTCGATTCCCCTGGGTGCCCTGGGTGTTTTCATTCTGTGGCTGGGCTGGTACGGTTTCAATGGCGCTGCCGCCACTACCCCTTCGGAGCTGTCCTCTATCTTTTTGACTACGACAATTGCTCCCTCTGTGGCGACCTGCACAACCATGATTTTTACCTGGATAAAGAACGGCAAGCCGGATGTATCCATGTGTCTCAATGCTTCTCTTGCAGGCCTGGTGGCTGTAACAGCAGGTTGTGATGCTTTCGATGCAGTTGGTGCTGCTGTGGTTGGTATTGTTTCCGGTATTCTGGTGGATGTGACTGTTGAGGTTTTGGATCTGAAGATTCACATTGATGATCCGGTCGGTGCCGTAGGTGTGCATTGTGTAAATGGTATCTGGGGTACTATTGCTGTGGGACTTCTGGCAAGTCCGGATGCTCCTGCCGGCCTGAGGGGCCTCTTCTATACCGGCGAATTTGACCAGCTGGGCATTCAGCTCGTGGGATTTGTGGCAGTTGCCGCCTGGTCCGCCATCACAATGTTCCTGTTCTTTGGCTTCCTAAAGAAGATTAAATTTCTCCGGGCCCATGCGGAGGATGAGCTGACCGGCCTGGATATAAGTGAGCATGGCCTGCCCAGTGCCTATGCGGACTTCATGCCTGCTGTTGACAAGTATACTGACTTTGGTGCCGGCGGAGAGGTCACGGTAGTTACAGGAACCACGCCTCCTGCGGAAGCCGTTCCCGTCAAGAAGGAGCCTTCTTTCAGTGCGGATGGACACAAGTTTACCAAGGTGGAGATTGTATTTAAGGAAGAGAGGCTCTACGCCCTGAAAGAAGCCATGGCAAAGCTGGGCATTACAGGAATGACAGTTTCCCATGTCATGGGCTACGGTATGCAGAAGGGTCATACGGAATACTACCGTGGTGTTGCTGTGGAAACGGATCTTCGACCCAAGGTGCAGGTGGATATTGTGGTATCTGAGGTTCCTGTGCGGGATGTCATTGAGACCGCCAAGAAGGTGCTCTATACCGGCCATATCGGCGACGGCAAGATCTTTGTCTATGACGTGGAGAATGTGGTGAAGGTCCGTACCGGAGAAGAAGGTTACGACGCTCTGCAGGATGTGGAATAGGCAAGGCTCAAATAAATGGGAAGGCCCAGGAATGGGTTGCTTTATCCCATGTAGAAGGATTGTGATTAGGTATTGTTTCCCGCGCAAGTTCCCGGTGCGGGGCTGACCGGGGGCAGTGTTATCCGGTGGAAGTTCCCGATGCAGGGCTGACCGGGGCATTGATGTTTTCTAGGAGGCCCGACAGAAAATGAAATGAAGGATATTCCTTTATTTAATAAACTCCATACTCATTAATTAGGAAAAGGGCCGATACCTTCTAGAAGCGTATCGGCCCTTTTTCTGGATTTAGTTTTCTCATCCGCTATCGGAACATCTGCCATTTCGATTGTTCTGCCATTCTTGATGACAGCCGGCAGCCAAGAGGAAGAAGAATCGCCAATCTGTGCCTAAATCGGCCTCTATGGCTGATTTAGGCACAGTCAAAGCGTTCAAATCCATCGAGGAGACGAACCGAGCCTTGTTTTCTGTGCCTAAATCGGCCTCTTTTGTCTGAATTAGGCACAGTCAAAGCGTTCAAAGCCATCGAGGAGACGGGTCGAACCCCAGTTTCTGTGCCTAAATCGGCCTCTATGGCTGAATTAGGCACAGTCAAAGCGTTCAGAGCCTTCGCAGAGGCGGGTCGAACCCGGGTTTCTGTGCCTAAATCGGCCTCTATCGGCTGAATTAGGCACAGTCACCGGGATTTGGTATGTGGCATTTATGAATTCGTCTAATTACTTGGCGTAACAGATATCGACCTGAATGCCGTCCCCATTCTCTACGAAGTGGAGGAACTGCATATGGTTGTCGGCGTCCTTTGTGCCGTCTTCCTTCTCTGTGACGGTCCAATAGTGGATGGCCGCCCAGTCCTCGGATACCAGAATATTATTAATACGGACCTTCTGGGTATTTCCTATCTGCTTCTTCATTTCCGCCTTGTAGTCGTCCAGAGAAATGTCCTCACCCAGATAATTCATAGCCACGTCATCTGTATAGAAATCCTTGGTCCAGGTGTCCCATGCCCCGTAGCCCTGATTAAATTTATCGAAGTCCTCCAGAATGGCAGCCTTCATCTTTTCGCCAAGTTCGGTATCGATGGTTGTGGGATAAACGATGGGATACTTGTCCTCCAGATTATCGGTGTCCTTGAGTTCGGTGGCAATCAGCTCGTCCATGAATTCCTGCTGGGCTTTCTGTTCCTCCTCTGTCTGGAAATGCATGGTTCCGGAGTAAGTATCGTTCTTGACGCCGCCCCATCCTTCATCAACCTTGGCACCCAGCTCGTCGTAGTCACCGAACTTTGCGAACTCCATGGTTGTGCCTGGCTTTTCCGCCCCGGTCTCTCTGTCAATATTCACGGTCTCATATTGAATGGCCATCCAGTCATCCACCAGGACCATATTCTTGAAGTCGCCCATCCGGATATCCAGCTTCTTTAAGGAAACATCCATGGCCTGCTGATATTCTTTCAAAGTGAGCCTTACACCATTTACATTATAGATAGAATCATCATGGTAAAGGACTTCGCCCCAGTGCTCCCAGGCGTCATAGCCCATATTCCACCGGTTAAAGCCGTTCAGCATCCGGTTTTGAATCTTTTTGGATAGGTCTGTGGCGGCGGGAGTCTGATGCTTGATGGGGAATTTCTTCAAAAGCTCCTCTGTGGGTACGTTATATTGGGGATCCAATTCAATCACATAGTCCTCAGAATTCTCATCAACTACCGTACCGGCGGCTTGCTCGCTGCTTTCAGTTGCTGTGCTTTCAGTTCCTGTGCTTTCACTTTCCTTGTTTTCGGTCGTGCTTTCATTTCCTGTGCTTTCAGTTTCCTTGCTGTTTGCCGTACTTGCTGCCGCACTGCTTTCTGTTTCCTTGGCAGTCTCTTCAACAGCACTAGTTGAAGCTTTGGCGGGTTGTGTGCTTTGGCCTCCGCCACAGGCTGACATGGCCATGGAAAGGGATAATAAAGATGCTACTAGAATGGCTTTCTGATTTCGATTCATAAATATAATCCTTTCATCGTTAGCGGAAACCCACTGCCTTTGGGTGGTAGAAGGATCCTTGTTAATAGTACTCCCCTCAAATCGAGTCATTTCTTGTTTACGAGATAGATTATATTCAGATTATATTAGAAAAATATTTGTCAATTGTTAGAGAATTGTTAGGATGGAGAATTTGGCAGGGTAATTGTGAATAGAGAGCCTTGTCCGGGCCTGCTTTGCACCTCGATGTTTCCCTTTAGCAGGAAAATTATCTGCTTTACCATGGCCAGTCCCAGACCATTGCCCTTGGCGGAATGATTCTTATCGGACTGATAGAATTTATCAAAAATGTGCTTTAGGGCCTTTTCATCCATACCACAGCCTTGGTCCCTTACGGAAATGGAGGTTTTTGAGTCTTCTTTATTGACCTTGATTTCGATTTGTCCTGAGTCGTCGGAAAACTTTATGGCATTGGACAGGATATTGTTAAAGGCAATTTTCAAGAGGCCCGGATCGCTTTCTATGCTGATATTGTCGGGAATATTAATTTGCAAATCGATATTCTTTTCCTCCAGAAGGGAGTCAAAAGATAGGATGGCCTGAATCAGCATTTCACTTAAATCAAAGGATTCATTCTTGGCCTCGACCTGATTATTGTCTAGCTTGCTGATTTGTAGGATATTATTGATTAGCTCCGCCAGATCATGAGACACCGTATTAATCTTGTCCGCATATTGCTTTTGCTCTTCTACAGAAATGCTTTTATCCTGCAGGAGGGCGGCATAATTGGATATGACGGCAATTGGGGTTTTTAGTTCATGGGAAATATTGGAGACGAAACTGGTCTTTAGTATCTCTGTGGAGGCCAGTTCCTCTACCATGCTGTTAAAGTCTTCATAAAGAGCCTCAATTTCATCGATCTTTCCGTCCTTTCTATGGGGCGGCAGTTTGACGGAGTAATTACCCTTGGCCACTTCCCTTGCGGCATCGGCCAATTTCAAAAGGGGCAGCTTATTATTGATGTATTGAAAGTAACTGGTGGCAAGGGCCAGGCAGATGGATGAGACGAAGATGAGGGCCAGGATTGCAGCTGCAAGGACATGGGCGTTTTCCGGGGTGAACTCGATATTATCGTAGATCTTTAATAATAAACCGCCGTATAGGATGAATATTAGAGTATATAGGATGGAAGTTCTTTTTGATACAATACTTGTATTGATTCTAGAGTCTGTTTTATTCATGGGAAACCACCTTTATATGCAGGGAATAATTAATGACGTGGCGCGGAATTCGGGTTTGTGTCATCTGACATCCTTCAAGCCGAATCCCTGGGGTCGTCATTCCGTTTCGGCCG
>JAILCB010000067.1 GCA_024680595.1 Lachnospiraceae bacterium
TCCCTTAGAATTCCTTTTCGCAGGATTACACGAAAACAACTCTTCCTCGCCGGCAGGCAAAATCATGAAAATGCCCCCTCAAACTATCCCTGTCTCCGGCTGCGAAGCATATATAATATAGAAATGATAGTCACACAAATTATTTCGACAAAAAGACGAATATATTTTATATCAAGTTATGTCAAATATCAAGCTATAGCATTTCTTAAAACAATATACTATATCAAATTAAATAGGGAAGACGCAGATCGCACCCTCTCGTCCGCGAGCCGCCGGTCGGCTTCAGCCGACAAATTTCATCTCGGCGGCTCTGCGAATCGAGAGGGAAGATTCTAATCGCACCCTACTCGCCCGCGAGCCGCCGGTCGGCTTTAGCCGACAAATTTCATCTCGGCGGCTCTGCGATAAAAAGGACATTCTTCAAAGGGGATACTAAATCCCCATGAAGAATGTCCTTAATGATTTATAAGCAGTTACAGGCTCAGGACTCCATTATGCCCTTCAGAAGATCCCTCTGCTTCAGGATTTCAGCGGTCAAGCCCGCATAATCCCCTTCCTTCTTTTCCCTCAGAAGTTCTGTCAGCTCGCTGGTCGGCGTGAAAATCGGAGTCAGGGAGAGATTTCCCAATACACCCTTCAGCGCATGCGCCTTCTCAAAAGCCTCCTCCAGATTATTCTGCTCAATGGCTTCCGAAAGCTGATCGAAACTAGCTTCATTAGGAACACGAGCCACCAGCTTCAAGTAAAAATCCTTATTCCCGAAGCAGCGCTTCAGTCCTTCCTCTGTATTGGCCCCAAAATCGGTCAAGGCTTCGACTGTCAGCATTTTGTAAACCCTCCCATTCTAATTCATCAAATGTCCTTAAAAAACTGCGAAAACTCCTCGGCAGGCACCGGCTTGGAGAAGTAATAGCCCTGAATAATATCGCAGCCTGCCTTCTTCAAAAGCTGGTACTGCTCTTCCTCTTCCACGCCCTCCGCTATAACCGGAACCTCCAGATACTTGGCTATATCCAGAACCAGCTCGATCAAACGGAAGCTCTTCTTGTCCTTATGGGCATTCCGTATAAACATCATGTCCAGCTTTAAGGCATCTATGGGCATCATGGCCAGCATATTCAGCGAAGAATAACCTGCGCCGAAGTCGTCCATCTCAATGTGGAATCCCTTGTCCCGAAGTCCCTGCACAACATCGATTAGCTGCTTGGAATCATCGGCATAGGCAGATTCCGTGACCTCCAGCATATAGCCTTCCGAATCCAGTCCGTTCTCATTGAGAATATCGAAAAGCTTTTTCTCCAAATTAGGATCGTAGATATCAATCCTGGAGACATTGACAGACACCGGCAGCAGAACCCCGAATTCATCCTTCCATTTCCTGATCTGGGCGCCCACTTCCCTCCATACGAAATGATCCAGCATCTGAATCAGCCCGTTATTCTCAAATAAGGGAATAAACTTGCCGGGGCTTATCATACCCAGCTCCGGGTGCTTCCACCGAATCAGGGCCTCCGCGCTGTACAGTCTGGGCTTTTCCCCCTGGATAGCATATTTGGGCTGATAATAAACCACAAACTGCTTCTCCGCTATAGCCCTGTCCATATCATTAATGAGCCTCTCCTCAAAAAGGGCCTCATCATGCATCTTGGCATCATAGTAGGCAATGGACTTCGTATAATTATCCCGGAGACTGTTGCAGGATAACTTGGCCCCGTCAAACCGCTGCTCCACATCAATGGTCTTATCTGCGGCGGGGAAAACTCCGAAACGAAGTCTGGCCCTGCGCTGCTGCAAAAGCTCCGCTAAGCCTCTCTTGAACTTGTTGGCGACAGCGACATAATCCTCCTGATGTGTACAGTATACAAAAAAGGTATCGGATTCCCGCCTGCATCCCAATCCGCCCACATTATCCAGAAAATCCTTAATAATATCGGCAATTTTCTTTAGGATGCTGTCGCCGAATTCCTTTCCATAGATCTCATTCACCAAATGAAAGTGATCCACATCAATGACAAAAGCATCCATGCTCTTATCTGGATAATATTTCTCCATCTGGCGGGCATATTGATAGAAGAAGGAGGTCAAATAGAGCCCTGTCAGCTCATCTCTCTCCACAACTTCAATCAGGCGCTTGTCCTCAGCCAGCTCAATATTGCGGCGGGCCCTTGCCAGAATAATCTCCGGCATATCATAGGGCTTTGTAATGAAGTCCACCGCCCCCAGCTGCAGGCTCTCCACCTCAGCTGATTTTTCTGAAGTCAGCACAATGACAGGAATATGCCTTAATTCATTGTCATTGCTGACCGTTTTCAATACTTCAAAACCATCAATCTCAGGCATCAGAAGATCCAGAAATACGAGAGAAATCGTATCCTTCATCTCCCGTATCTTTTCGAGGGCTTCCTTGCCATCCTCAGCGTAGAGCACTTCGTAATCCTGGCTCAGGATAAATCCCAAGAGCTGACGATTTACGAATTCGTCATCCACCACCAACACATTCCGCTTGACGTCTTTTGTACTTCTGACTACCTTTTCCATAGGCTCCTCAGTCTGTACCCCATAAAAAATCAATCATGTCTCTCGTCCATATTTGAGTAAGTCTCACAGAAACGAGCATGGGAAGAGGGTGCTCTTCCCGCGGTGTAAAGATGGGAGACATCGCCACATTCATTTGCCCGGAAGGATGCAATCCCCTCCCGGCGTTCCTCCGTATAGACACTGGTAACGGATGTAGGGGCCATACATAGGCCGTGCCAAAGTGTCATTGGAGAAATGTTTAGCAGATGGCTCAAAAAAACACAGGTCGCACCAAAATGCGTGAAAAATACATAGGTGTCCCGATTTGGACTCTCTGCACGGTATAACCTTCCGTCTCTTCTATAACCATGTTCTGAGAGGAAATCATCCAGTCCCTTGCAGACCCTGTCATATTCCTCTCCCACATGGGCTTCCTTCATTATAGGATTCTGCGACCATTGAACCGGATCATAGAATTCCGGATGAATGGTCCAGTCCTGAGGCAGCCAATCCCAGACAATTTCCCTTTCGCCACCCTTATCCGGACGCAGAATCCTCACCTTGAAGAATTCCTGGGTCCACTCCAGCGTTTGCGCTGTTCTCCCGGTCTTTTTCAGGGTATATTCCGCTGTCTCCCGGGCCCTGCCCAGAGGGGACGTGATAAATTCCTTGATATCCATTCCGGAAAGCCGCTCTGCGACGAGGGCGGCTTCTATACGCCCTGTCTCAGTTAGAGAATCATGTTCATAATCCGGATCGCCATGGCGTACGAAAATAAGCCTCATATCTGCGTTTTTCCTCCTTAAAGAAAAGCGCTCTATTAAACGGATTTATAGAAAGACAATAACATTTTAAATTTACTATTAAAATATTAAACCGTCAACCCATATTATCTATAAAACCCTTTTAAGTAGAAAATTATTCCATCTATCTCTAATATTAATTAAAGTAGAGAAAAACCCGCTTTCATTTTGCTAATCATTCCAATTATCCCTGGTTAATATGCCGTCACTGCATCGGATTCTGGCGTATTCCGACAGGCCGGTCTCATCCCAGGTCCCCGCCAGGGACTTCCATCTCTTCTTTTTACCCGAAAACTTCACGGTCCTAAGCTTTGTACAGCCCTCAAACATCTTTGTCAGCTTGGCATTATCCTTTACGCCAAATTCTCCCAGCTCTATCTGGTTTAGATTGCTGCAGCCATTAAAGAGATAGCTGGCATTCTCCACCTCGCTCATATCCAGGGGGCTCAAATCCAGGGTCTTCACCACCTTGCAGCCACTGAAGAGATAGCTGATATCCGAATTGGCCCGAACTCCATTCATAATGGAAATGGAAGATACGGTAGAGGCAAAGGTTGTGTCCTCCGGACTGTGGTTACCCTCCAGAATTACATCGTAAACATGCTTTTCCTTCACAGCCTGGGAAGGAATAGTAACATTATTCCGATTGCCTTTATACTTTTTCAGGGCCAGCTCATCCACACCCGCAGTAATATTGCCGCTAAAGTTATTCTCCCCTGTCAGAATGATATAGTTGCCGGAAACCGCCCCCTTAAAGTCCTTGTTCTTCTTGTAGCCACTATTAAAGCGAAGGGTCACAATCTTGTCCGCCTTCTTGGCGGGCAGCTCATCGTAGTGGAACTTGTAGCGGAAGTATTTGATGTTTTTTAATGTAGAGTCATCGTTTTGGAAAATCTTGGCCTTATTTAGAACTAAATTGACCTTGTTGGAGGAAAGGGAAATCTCCAAAGGCTTAATGGTGAAGGTAAGGGCCTTGGGGTACAGCTTGAAGAAGCGGCGCATGGCCTTGGTAAAGTCTACACCATAGGCTTCTTTCCTGACGGCAACGCTGACTATGGCTTCCCCTGCCTTCAAATTCTTCTTGAACTTCCAGGCAAGATAGTCCTTATTGACACGGACGCCGTCCACATAGAAATAAGCCTTTACCGAGGCCGCTTTTCCCTTGGATGGCTTGACATTCTTTCTGGAGCAGTCATCGGCCTGCATCTGTTTCCGCCCATCATAGACCAGGCTCTCTGTCATCTCCACCTTGACATCATGGCCGCCAATCTCCCCCAGTAACACGGTTTTCAGGGAAGGGGTGGAAATCTGGGTATTGGAGACGGTGGGGGTTTCACGGACATCATCTCCGGGAACTACATTCTCAGAGACAGGGGTAGAATCTTCTTCTGGATCATTTGGCGAAATTGTTTCCCCCAATTCTCTTGCATTCTCAGTGTCATCATCTGTTCCCACAGGCATGACGGCCATACTATTCGAAGTATCGGATTTATCACCATCCTCTCCCGCAAGCTCCAAGCCTTTAGAATCGTCGGCATCCTTGGCCCTATCACCGGCATCCCCGGACTTGTCGGCATTCCCAATCGTATCACCGGAATTCCCGGACTTGTCAGTATCCTTAGCCGTATCATCGGCATTCCCGGACTTGTCAGTATCCTTAGCCGTGTCACCGGCATTCCCGGACTTGTCGGCATCCTTGGCCCTATCACCGGAATTCCCAGACTTGTCAGTATCCTTAGCCGTGTCACCGGAATTCCCGGAGTCGGCGCCATTATTTCCGGCATCGGCCTGAGAATCGTCCCCCGCCGCCTCTTTTATCTTTTCTGTATTATCGTCCGAGATGGTCTGCCTGGCGGAGCCGAATGAACCGGCCGCCAGAGCCTGCCCGGGGCCTGCGAGCACAAGTGATATGGCTAATATTAGGGAAAATCTACTTTTCCAGTAACGCATTGTTCCTCCTCATATTCTATATGGAATATATCCCATTAAATTCTATTGGTCTGCGTTCCATCCCCGTCAGAATAGGTGAAAATTCTCCCCGGGAAAGTCGCAAATATTAATCTAAATTTACCATTATGGCAGGTAACTGTCAATTTCACTTAATGAATAGAAATCTCATAGTCACATTTCGAAAGGTTTGAGAATCCGGTATAATAAAGGCGACCTGCTATCATTTGGAATAAATGATTTGGGTTAATAATTAACAATACGTTTAGGGAGGAAAATTATGAAAAGGAAAGGATTTTTGCGACAAGTTTGTCCATGGCTTCTCTGTGCCGTCCTGCTGACAGCCTGCGGCGGACAGAAAGCCGCTGAAAGCACAGCCGACACCACAGGCGCTGATACAGCTGCAAAGGCTTCCACGGAAGCTCCTGCCCCAAAGGATACCGATACGGCAGACAAAGCCCTGGAGGATTCAGCCGATAGCTCCATGGTCTCTTCCGAAGACACAGAGACCGCCGACCCCGTCAGGGCATTCCTGGACGGAGAGAAAAATATTACCGTAAAGGACAGCTATTATAACGGCCAGAATTATACAAACGGAAAATTCGAAAAGGGGAAGACCTATAGCTATGAGGAGTTAAAGGGAAAATTCTCCTATGACGAAACCCTGCAGGAGGCGGGAGATGTCTCCCCCACCGCTGCAGCCTACGGCAAACTCGATGTTTCCCGCGCACCCGGAGACTGGTACTGTATGGAACTGACCTTCCTGGACGAAGGCGGACAGACCCCCGGCAGCACCTATTTCATTTTGCAGGCCCTGGATGACGAGCTCTACCTCTGCTGCAGCGCGGAGAGTTATTACCGCCAATATGGTGCCGTGAATAAATACGGTATAGCCTCAACTGGAGGCTCCGGCGGCGCCGGACTGCATATCGACACCTACTATGCCCCGGATACAGAGGGCGATTGCCAGCTTATTTTTAATAAATCTACAAACTATTATCAATATGATTTCTACGAAGGCGAGAATTCCGACCTGCCCATGAACCAGGTCATGAACGGAATGGGAGCTTTCATATCAGAGGAAGGCGGGGACATCTCTCAATTCTACGGAATCCAGACACAGATTGATGGAAAGTATTATTATACTGCAGTAGGAGAAACCCCTGAGATCCAGAAGAAGTTCGAGGAGCTCGCCAGAGAGCAGGGGGCTGAGCTCACCAGTGAGAAAGAGGTTGAGGCTCTGGTAGAGAAGAAAATAGAGCAGATGGCCATCACTACGGACATGCTTACCAGTACAGAGGCCTATAGCCTGGATTATCAGGAGGATGGCTTTGAGAGCAGTTCTGTCCAGGAAGAGGGCTACGATTCCTCTATGGATATTGACCCCGCCAATCTGGATGTGAATCTCTATCCGGATGCTAACTCCGATGATTACCAGGCCCTGTCCAATATTATGGAGGTTCCTGATGCAGAGCCAATTCCCGATGCCAATATGACCTACCGTGTGGTCAGTAATGTGGAAAATGTGGCAATACTACTGGAACAGGGAGCCTGGGTTTCCGCAGGGGAGTCCACCCCGGACTACTTTCATGTAGACAAGACCTGTTTCACCCTTCTGCCGGAAGTGGGACAGGCCTATGAGTTCCAGGTTCACGAAACCGAGGGAATTCCCGATCAGAGGCTGGTTTTCCAATATGGCACCTATGAGACCGTCTACTACTGTGCCATGGACGGCAGGGGCTTTGACGAGCTGCCGGGTTATGTGGAGATAAAGTATGAAGCCCCGGAGAATGCGGCCCTGACGGAAACGGATCCCATCATTTCCCTGGGGAAGGCCTACGCAGGAATGCTGGTTTCCGCAGGCAGCACGGACGCGCTCCAGTCCGGGGACTGGTACTGGCGGACCCTGGCCAACGCAGTCACCCTGGTTCTGACAGGCTCAGAACATGATACCGGTAATGGTATTCTGGTTCCCGGATGGCTTTTGGAGAATTACGCCATGGCCCTGGGTCTCAACCCTCCCACAAATGTGGATTTATCTGATAATTCCCCCATTTCTCCGAAGGGAGAGGATTGGATGGTGGAACCTACCACGATTTATGAAAAAGATACAGTGGAAGTGCTGGATATTACAAGCAGTGAAGACCAGGATTACAATGTCAGCTTTGCGGTCCACGGCCAAATCGATGAAGGGGTCAGCATGAACTTTGCAGCCAGTAATAGCTCCCACTTCCCCTTTAAGTGGATGATGTATGCCGCGGAAATCGCCAAGGGATGAGGAATTAGCAAATGAGACAGGGTGAGGCTTCATTCAATCCCCGCCAATTCACATTGCTTCAATAATGAAGGGTTTCTTCAATCATTTAATGCTATTCAGAAATAAAGCCTAGGACGGGTTGGTCAACCTGCCCTAGGCATTTTTTATAGATAGTAAAGCGGTCATTCCCATCCCGCTTCGCTCCTTATTCATGAAGGCAGGACACTGGCTTTGAAAAAGGCGTTTGGACCGGCCCCTAAGCCTCCGGCACCCATCTGCCGCTGGCGCCGCAGGGCAGAATAAGTGAAATATCCTCCCCGGAGGACCTATGCTCCCTGCCCTGCACCGGCAGGCCGATTTCGTCTGCCTCCGTCCTGCCCCCCCTCTTGTCCCTGATGGTGACATTCAGGAGATAGGACAGAACAGAGCTCTGTAGTCCTGTCGTATAGGAATTCAACAGGAAGAAAAGGGGCTTATCCGATAAAAGCTCTTCTGTCAGAGTTAGGAAGGAATAGATCTCATCCTCCAGCTTCCAAATCTCCCCCTTGGGGCCCCGTCCATAGGAAGGCGGATCCATGATGATTCCGTCATAATGATTTCCCCGACGGATTTCGCGTTCTACAAACTTAATACAGTCATCCACCAGCCAGCGGCAGGCGTCTTTGGGAAGCTCTGATATGCGGGCATTCTCCTTGGCCCACTGCACCATGCCCTTGGAAGCGTCCACATGGGTGACCCGGGCTCCTGCGGCTGCACAGGCCAGGGTGGCTCCACCCGTGTAGGCAAAGAGATTTAAGACCCTCACAGTTCCGGCCGCATCCGCATCTCCTACAGCATCCGCTTTTCCCACGATATCCGCATTTCCTACAGCATCCGCTTTTCCGCCGATGCCCGCTGCCCCAGTGCCCGCTGCCCCAGTGCCCGCTGCCCCGGTACCCGTTTCCGAACCCTCTGCCATTCTTTCCCAGATCCTCTCCTGCATCCAGTCCCAGTTCACGGCCTGCTCAGGAAAAAGGCCCGTATGCTTAAAGGAAAAAGGCTTCAGCCGGAAACGAAGCCTGTCATATTCAATGGTCCATTCCTCCGGCAAATAATTGGTAACCCATCTGCCGCCGCCCTTAGAACTACGGATATAGCGGCCATTGTAATTCTTCCACCCCGGGTGCAGTCTGTCTGTCTTCCATATGACCTGGGGATCCGGCCGGACCAGGGTATACTTACCCCACCGCTCCAGCTTTTCCCCGTCAGAAGTATCCAGAACCGCATAATCTTTCCATTTATCAGCTATCCACATATAATCAACCTTTTCGCTATCTATTTGAGAACCCGGACCCCACTGCGGCCACGGGAAAAGCTTTATTCTGTCACTGTCCAAACTCTAAGCCTGTACAGGCAGGGGGTTTCTGACCCACCCCGCCCGCACGAAAATGACTTCCTGTCCCTGGCATGCCTGCGCAAATCACGTCTTCCCGGCCTTGCATGCCTGCGCACATCACGTTTTCTCGACCTGTCCAGCCTGTTTTCAGCAGAATACAGCCTGTGTCCGTCATTACAGAAGGTTCTCGATCACTCTACCGGTTCTCCATGGTGACGAAATCCTGCGCTTCACCCACATACTTGGTAGCAGGCCGCATAATACGCCCATCATAGAGCTTGTTCTCAATATTATGGGCCACCCAGCCCACCACCCGGGCAATGGCGAATAGAGGTGTATAGAGCTCATCGGGGATCCCCAACAGCTTGTATACAAATCCCGAGTAGAAGTCCACATTAACCGGCACAGGCTTCTTTGTCTTCTCGTGAATCATCTCCCTCACAATGTCTTCAAAACGATGGTAGAAATGGAACTGCTCCGAACAATTCTTCTCGGCCGCCAGAGTCTCTGACAGACTGCGGAGAATCTCCGCCCTGGGATCGCTAATGGTATAAACCGCATGCCCAAAGCCATAGACCAGGCCGCTGCGGTCAAAGAAGTCCTTATTGAGAATTCTTCTCACTATCTCCCTAATTTCATCATCCGTAGCGGAATAATCGATGCACTCCAGTACTTCCGACATCATATGGGCCACGTTAATATTAGCGCCGCCATGCTTGGGTCCCTTGAGGGAGCCGATGGAGCCGCTGATGGCAGAATACAGGTCTGTTCCTGTGGAACCAATAACCACATTGGTAAAGGTGGAATTATTACCGCCGCCATGGTCTGCATGAATAACCAGAACGGCATCCAGGAGATTGGCCTCTCTTTCCGTGAACTTCCCATCCTCCCTCAGCATATATAGAATATTCTCCGCAATGGAGTATTCCTTTTTCGGATAATGAATGACCAGAGAATTATGATTATAAAAGTGCTGCATGGCCTGATAGGCATAACAGCCGATAGAGGGGAACTTGGCAATGAGATTGAATCCCTTTCGGAATGTCTCATAGGTATCCGAGTCCTCCGGATTTCCATCATAATTATAGAGCTTGAGGGTGGCAGTCTGCAGCTGGTTCATGAGATTCTTGCCGGGATCCCGCAAGAGCTCCGAAACCAGGAAGCCGCCCGGCAAATCATAACGGGAGGAAAGACAGCTCTTGAAGTCCTCAAACTCTGCAGGACTTGGAAGATATCCAAATAGCAGAAGGAAGCAAACCTCCTCGTAGCCGAAATTTCCCTTACGGTTGCGGACCATGTCCCGAATAGAATAGCCCCTGTAAAGAAGCTCTCCTTCCACGGGAATTACATTCCCCTCCTCATCTGCACTATAACCCAAAACATCCGAAATTCGGGTAAGTCCGATTCGGACGCCGGTACCGTCCTCATTCCGCAGACCCTTTTTCACATTATAGTCATGATAAAGCGTTCCCGGAATGTCCGTGAAATGAGATGATTTTCCATAAAACCTGGCCAGAATGTGATCATCATTACCTGTTGTACGTGTACGCATACGCTATCTCCTTCCATCTTTCATGTCGTCCCCACAGCCGCCCCCAAGGAAATGCCCTCTGCAGAAACCGGCTGCCCCTCCAAGGGAGAATCGACACCCGCTTATTATAGCACTCATTGGCGTTCTGTCATCCTTTTTTGTGCCCCTCATGGGAAAAATTCATGGGAATATCGCCGGATCCTTCCATTCTCGCCGGTATTTCCGCCAGAAAAAAAGACACAGGCAAGGTTTAAATAATAATACAAGGCACAGCTTTTCATTAAATTTAATCAAGAAATTTCCGATTAAAAATAAAAAAATCATGTTGACATTCTATTCCTTAGATGATAGAATCCTTTCTCGTAAGTGCTGAGAAACAAGAAACAGCACACAAATTAAGCGCTTCTAGCTCAGTTGGTAGAGCACCTGACTCTTAATCAGGGTGTCCAGGGTTCGAGTCCCTGGAGGCGCAGTTGGGAAAACCCGTTTTAGATGATTCATCTAGAACGGGTTTTTTGTAGCACAAGACCGGCAAGCGAATGCATGCTTGCATGCAAATTCATTTGCCGGTCGTAAGAACATGGAGCACGAAGTGCGGAATGTTCGCGTGCGAAATCGAGTAGGGGGTCTTCCCACCCCTACTCGATTGTAGGCTAGGAGCCAAAGTCTCGTCGGCGTGCTTGCACGCTAGAGAGACCTTGGCGACAGCCCATCATCGAAGGCCCGTAGGGCCTGAGATGTGGGCGAGGCCCGAATCGAGTAGGGACTTTCCACCCATCTTTTGCAATCTTTTTTGGAAAATTTAGAAAAAATCAATATACTTTCATAAAAAACTAGACAAGATTGTTAAAAAATTATAAAATTTATTCTTGAGTGACTTTCCGTAAAAGGAAATCTGCCTCCAGCAGAACGGTTTTCATCCTTGATTTAGCCTATGGCAAAGAGAATTGCCTCCGGCAGATCGGTTTTCATCCTTGGTCTAGCCCACGGCAAAGAGAATTGCCTTCGGCAGAAGGGCTGATTCGTCGGTGGAATCCGGGTCCGGTAAGGAAATAGCAGTTGGGACTAGGCTCTATTTCCTAAAGTTTTTCTTGGGTTCCCTTTGGGACTCAGACATCATAATAAGGAGGTATAAGTATGAGAAAGTTTGTTTCAGTCCTTTTGGCCGGTGTCATGGCTTTGAGCCTCATGGCCTGCGGTTCGGGATCAGGCTCCGGCGGAGCCGCCGCCAGTCAGGCGGGTTCTGAGGCCGCACAGAGCGGAGATACCGGAAG
>JAILCB010000121.1 GCA_024680595.1 Lachnospiraceae bacterium
CCTCCAATGATTCATATTTCTCGTCAATGGCCCCCATTACACTTCTGGGAAACTTGAAGGGACTGGCGGTGGAGGCAATTACGGTGGTCAGGGGCTGCTCGGCATCTGACAGAAAGCTGTCACAGGCATGACCCGCCACTGCCGTATGGGTATCAATAATATAGCCTGTATCCGAGAATAACTGCTTAATCTTTTCCCGTGTGCCCTGCTCCGAAGTATAGAAGCCCCGGAAGTCCTGAAGCCTCTCCCTCATTTCATCCGTAATAGTATAATTCCCGGTCTCTCTCAGCTCCTTCATGAGCTCTGACGTCCTTAAAGGATCATTCCCCGCAATATGGTAAATCATCCTCTCCAGATTACTGGAAATCAGGATGTCCATGGAAGGGGATGAAGTCAGGATAAACTCCCTGTTCCTATCATAGACCCCGGTCTGGAAGAAGTCATACAGCACCTTATTCTCATTGGATGCACAGACTAGTCTGGAAATAGGCAGGCCCATTCTCTTCGCATAATAAGCGGCCAGAATATTGCCAAAGTTTCCGGTGGGCACCACCACGTGAATCTCTTCTCCGTCGGCAATTTTCCCATCCCTCAGAAGTCTGGTATAGGCATAGACGTAATAAACAATCTGGGGCACCAGACGCCCAATATTAATAGAATTGGCACTGGAGAAACGGAAGCCCTTTTCCAGCAGCTCCCGGGATAAGTCCCTGTCCCCAAACATCTTCTTCACACCGGTCTGGCAGTCATCAAAATTCCCATTCACGGCAACCACAAAGGTATTGTCTCCGGTCTGGGTCACCATCTGCTGCCTTTGAATAGGGCTCACCCCATCCTTAGGGAAGAATACGATAATCCTGGTGCCGGGAACATCCGCAAAGCCTGCCAGGGCCGCTTTCCCGGTATCCCCGCTGGTAGCGGTCAGAATGACAATTTCCTCCTTGACCTGATTCTTCCGGGCCGCAGTAGTCATGAGATGGGGCAGAATGGACAGGGCCATATCCTTAAAGGCCACAGTCCTGCCATGAAAAAGCTCCAAATAATAGGCTCCCCCCGCTTCTCTCAAGGGCGCAATCTCCGGCGTATCAAACTTCTCATCATAGGCCGAATTAATGCAGGCTTTCAGCTCCTGGTCCGTGAAATCCGTCAGGAATTCCTTCATAATCTCATAAGCCACGCCCCGGTAGTCCATCTGCGAGAGCTCTGAAGGTGTCTTGGGAAGGGCCGGAATCTTCTCCGGCACGAAAAGCCCACCATCATCACAAAGCCCCTTCAAAATCGCCTCAGAGGCGGAAACCTTCACGCCCTCACTTCTGGTGCTGTTATAGAATAGATCCGACATACTGCCTCCTAAATCATCCAAAATCTCATTATGTTTATCGGTAAAATTCCAAAATTTCTCAAGAATACGGAATTATATGCAGGTGCCCCCCGCAATAATTATCCCATATCCGCCCTCCACAAAGCGGAGGATTCGATCGTGTCCCACGCAACCCGCGGGATTTCCCAATGCGCTTCCCTGGCACATTCGGAAAGTCAAAGCTGTGAATAAAGATTCTATCATTATTCCCTTAGAAATACAAATCAAAACTCAACCTCGAATTAACCCTCCTCACGCCGACCCGCAAAGCGTACAAAAATGTGAAAACCATATTCCCAAAAATAGCCATATTCCGCGTCTTTCAAAAAAACACTAGATCCTCTCCGTCACAGGGAAACGAAATAAGCTTCTACGGGGAGAACCTCATTATAACTCATACTCCCAGAACCATCATTTCCTACAGCTCAATCACATCCAGATCCTCCGGAATCCACAGATTCCCATGGAAATATTTCTCTCCTTCCGCCCTGTACAATTCGCTCCTATTGGCAATATTCTTGTCCTCCGTATGATAGAGAAGCAGGTTTTTGACCCCCAGTCTCTCCGCCAATTCGCAGGCATCCTTCACCGTACAGTGGTGCTTTTCATATGGCTCAAATATATCCGCCTCCGAATCCAGGCAGAAAGCCTCATGCAGCAGCCATTCGCTTCCCTGCCCGTACTCCTCCACACAAGTCCTCAGGGGCTCATCCCCACTGCAGGTAAGCATCCTGCCGGCACTTAATTCCATTCGAAAACCATACTGCTTTGCTTTCGTAGACTGAATATCAAAGAAAGTCACATTGTGGCCAATAATTTCCAGAGACTCTCCGTCGTCAACCTCCACCAAATGTATTCTGTCATCCAAAAAATCAGACTCATTCTTTTGCAGCAATCTCTTGGCCATGTCACGAATGATATCCAGGATCTCCCTATGGGAATAAATATAAGCATGTCCCTCATACTTACCATGAACCATGAACTGGCTAATCATCCTGACCATCCAGATAATTCCCAAAATATGATCCACATGTTTGTGGGTGACAAAAATGTGATGGATATCCATCCAGTTATAGCCGGCGTGCTTTATCTGATGGAGCACGGTATTCCCTCCCCCTCCGTCTACCATGAATATCCTTCCCCGGTCATCTATCAAAAAGCAGGTATTATAGCACTCTGTAGCATGTGCATTTCCCGTTCCAAGAATGCTTATCTTCATATATTAAAACCCCCTATCCTTTCCAGATAGCCGACCGGTACAGTCTTTGTAAGCCATACACCGTTTACAGAGCGGAAGAATTCAAATCCATCCTTCTGCATCTCCCCGCTCTTCACTCTATATATTAGAGGTTTGCCATGCCGCATTCCAACCTTACGGGCCGTCTCCTCGTCACCCGATAGATGCACATATAGCCTGGACTTGGAAATAAGCCCCATTCTTTCAATAGATGACCCATATTTCTCTCCGGTGCCGTGATATAGGATATCCGGCGGCTCCACCCGTTCCAATTCCACATCTACAGCCAGGGAATGGCCCTGATTGGCACGTATA
>JAILCB010000157.1 GCA_024680595.1 Lachnospiraceae bacterium
CCATAGAAGGATGAGTCATTATTATCATCCCGTCTAGCACTAATTGTTTTTCTCAGTAAATCATATTGCTCGGGATAAGCGTTCCCCACCTGGAATCCCATTTTTTTCGAGTCCCCGGGATCTCCAAATATCCTGCTAATATCCTCTTCACTGATAAAAGAATATAGGAACGACGAGGCAATTTCCCGCAAGCAGCCTTTAATTCGTTTTCCAGGAATATAAGGTATTCCTATATCATCATAGCAAATATCACTATCAACCACGCCCGCAAATGAATATCCAGAACCTGCTGCTAGATCCGATTGCAAAACGATCTTAAGCGTTGCCTTCATTCTCTTCCACTCCCTCCTCTTCAATATCTATATTGCCTGACGTTCCTCTTCCCTGAAACCACATGTCATAAGCCCCTACTACATCGTATATTAACCCTCTTTTCCTCTCAGGATCATCTATACTTCTCAAATAATCCCAACCTTTTCTTGTTTCCTTCTTTTTTTCTTCCGTCAAATGAGCCTCTACCCTATGCAATTCAAGCTCCATATCCGCCCCACTCTTCCAGGCAGTCTCCGCAAGACCTTTAACATTTGACTTTCCAATTTTCTGAAAAAGATCCACCAAAATATCTATATCCGATCCTTCAATTACTTCACCGGAATAAATAGGAACTTTTGCGTCTGTCGCCTTCTCCTTTTCATTCTCGTCTATTTTCACAAGCCAGGGAAGACTATAATTAATACCTACTTCAGCACGAATGCGATCCAGTGAAATCCCCACCGCTCCCTGGCATTCATGGAAATCCACAAAACAGGCATTATTAATATTAAGTTCCTTCATTTTTTTCTTTCCGGATTCACAGCACTCTTCAGCAATACGATAGGCATCTGCATAAGGAGCATGGCTGCGGAAGACAGCAATACCGGCACATGACGAGCAGCCTTCTGGTAATCCCTTAAAATATCGAAGTATGCATCCCATGGCATCATGCGCATTAACAACAAAATTAATTTCATCTCCGGCAGATACTATAACTCGGTTTTTTACTATACTTCCCTGATCCATATCCCCTTTCTCACCAAAGAAACCTAATGCATTCTTTATGCCATTATCTACATAGGTTTCCTGTATATTCGAGGAGAAATCCCGTAATTTTTTCAGGCATGTCTCGTAGTTACCCCCTGCGCCAAGCAGATCCTGTACCTTTGCCCCCATCCCATTTCCGTCGATATATATAACCGCAAGAAGACTGTCCTCGCCTTTATTTGTAACCATTTTGTCAAACTGCTCAACACTCTCAATTTCCCTGGGATTTCTTTCAGCTTCCTTATAATAAGCCTTTAACTTTGCAAAACTTTCTTTAGAAGTCTGTCCTGCCATTTTCTTCAATTTTTTAGGGAGCTTTTCATTTTGATCATTTGAATAAATATAAGGAAACGAGGTCTTTCGATCTATCATAGATATAGGCAACGCTGTCCAGGGTGCGGTAATGCACTCGGCCATCTCGTTTTTTCGATGCTCTGCATAAAGCAGATCCCTATCCTTTACATAGTCAGCAAAACTCCCGTCAATCGAAACACATGTACCAAGCACTTTTAATGTTCCGACTTCCTCCAATAATTTCTTCGTAAATCTATAGGTGGTTTCCCTAAATAAGTATTCATTCTTAAAAAGCAAAAGAAAATTCCCACCTCCGTCATATATCACTTCTCCTATATAACCGTCTTTTTCTACATGATCCTTAAACCTTGTCGATGTGAAATCAAATTCTTCTCCATTTAAATCTTTCCCATGTTCATCTTTATAAGTAAAGATACCTTTCCCACCATTAAATTTCGCTGCAGGATATAAATACTCTTCGAAACAATGTTGAATTAAACGGGAGCCTCCGGCAATTTCTTTCAGTTTATTTGTTCGAAAAATAAAATCCTGTTTTCCACGAATATCATATATCGCCATTACAGGCTTATATTCATTTATAGACAAATCGCTCATAATATACTCCTCAGAAAAAATTATCCTCTCTCAAACTTCCACCAACTATGATTGTTTTGTATTATGAAAATATTAATAATATAGGCTCTTGAATTTCAGATTGCATAATCAATCGAGTAGGGGAAGAACCCCCCTCTCGATTCGGGCCTCGCCCACATCTCAGGCCCTTCGGGCCTTCGATGATGGGCTGTCGCCAAGGCCTGCACAATAAACTATCGAGTCACTGAAAATTTGAAAAAGTATCACCAAATAATGCTTATAATTATGATATATTTTGTGCATTATTGCAAGTTATGTTTGTATTATTTATAGTTAATTATCAAACGCCAAATCTAAAATACCCGGAGTATTATCCAATATCTTCCTAAAAAATGAAGAATATTAAAGGAGCATCCTTCTTCCACAGAAGATAGATGCTCCATGAAATCACAAAGTCAAATGATCTAGATAAACCTCCCCGTTGTGCTTTCCTTATTCCCCTTTATTTCATTCGGCGTTCCGCAGGCCACGATTCTGCCGCCCTCATCTCCGCCTCCGGGGCCCATATCAATGATATAATCCGCGTTCCGAATGACGTCCAGGTCATGCTCAATGACAATGACCGTAGCCCCATTGTCAATTAAAGTCTGAAATACCTGGAGCAAGGTCTGGACATCTAAAGGATGCAGGCCTATGGTGGGTTCATCAAAGACAAAGACAGAATCCGTCTGGACTCTCCCCATCTCACTGGCAAGCTTCAGTCTCTGGGCCTCCCCTCCTGACAGGCTGGGGGTCTCCTCTCCCAGTGTCAGATAACCCAGACCCAGACTTTGCAAGACCTGCAGCTTAGGATAGACATTCTTCATGTCCTTGCAAAAGTCCATGGCCGTATTCACATCCATATCCATGAGCTCAGGTAAGGATCTTTCTTCTCTGGC
>JAILCB010000164.1 GCA_024680595.1 Lachnospiraceae bacterium
TGATAAAACCCGCCTCCTCGACAGATGACGATTAGAGAGGCTAAAAGCACTTAATAAAGTAATAATAGGGGGACTGCCAACGGGCGGTCCCCTTTCACATGGATGGATAAGGCGCTTGGCTTCCAGCCTACGCAGAAAAGGCGGGAAAGACTAATTCCTTCCCGCCCAATGCCCGAACTATCTGAATGCGGCTCCCTGCCTCCATTGAAAAGGCGGGAAAGACTAGTTCCTTCCCGCCCAATGCCCGGACTATCTGAATGCGGCTCCCTGCCGCATTCGGAAAATCATATTATTACTGCAAATCGAAGCTCTCTTCCACCGGATCCTTTTCCCAAACTGCCATGCCGCAGAAGTTTCGTTTTCCTCTGATCACTATCCGGTCCGACTCTTCTACAATGACTTCATAAGCCCCGGAGCTCTTGTCATCCTCCGGATTTTCATACTCCTCCAGAGAAAGATCTTTATTGAGATAGGTATTCTTCTTGTCCTGGTCAGGGTAGCGAATCCTCACCTTCAGGCCCCGTACTTCATAGGAAATCTCTTCGTCCTCATCACGGACTCTGGCAAGGGTAAGCTTGTCATACTGATTTCTGTCTTTAATGATATTTCTCTGAAGAATACCGAAATCCAGACGCATGCCCTTTAGATAACCCTGTATATCCTTAATATCCTCTTCACTCAGTCCGGATCTTTTCTCATCTATTGCCAGAGACAGCCTGAGATAGGGGGTCTGCAGCTTCCCCTTCCTGACCTTGAGGAGATCCTCATCAGTGAGCCATTCTCCCTCCTCATCCATGGAAGCGTTCACATTATATTTCAGCTTCACTCCGGAAACGCGGACTCCATCCAGCTTGTCTGCCTTGTCCCAGGTGGGATTTCCATCCTCATCCAATAGAATCAGGGCTGCATTGACGGAAATACTGCCGCTGCTGTCCGTGGTTCCCTTTTCAGGCTTTGACCACTTTCCCTTTTTATAATTCCAATATACCCTGTCCCAGGTATGGGCGCGGCCGTCATACTCCGGATATTTATCATAATATTCATAGAGGATTGCCACATCCCGGCCGTCCTTCTGAACCCCGTCTATGACCTGGTAATTCACGGTAACCTTACCCGGAATATAGCTGCCGTCGCAGCTTACGCTTACAGGCACCCGGGAATTGGCACTGACTCCCGCCTGGCTATATTGAGGCAGATAAGTGGTATAATTCCTGGCCAAATCCCCAAAGGGTCCCAAATCCTCTTCCTCTTCCACAAGCCCAGGAATTTCCTCCTCCACAGAGTCATCCACCTCAGGGATTTCAGAAACAGCATCTTCGCTGGTTGTAGTTTTATTCTGGGATACTGCCTTTGTGGGGCTTACCGGAATAACTGCCTCTGTGGCGTCGGGATTCTCACTGCTCTCCGCTTCAACAGCTTCATCCTTTACACTAGAATCCTCGTCCGCCTCCTTATCAGAGGACTCGTCCTCGACAGGAATCTTGCTGTAATCAATATCTACAGCCTCGTCAGCTATAGGATTGTCCGTTTCATAGGCAGGATCGTTTCCGTCCTCTACAGGAATATCCCCCACATATCCGGGTTCCTCAATTCCCCCGGAGGCCTCCCCGGAACCTGAGCTGCCGGATCCATTGCCATCATCTACAACAATATCATCGGAGGAATTATCCTTTCCGGTCTCTTCCTTGCTGGCGGACTCTCCCGAATCCTTAGAACTGCTTTCCCCGGATTCATTCTCCTCAGGCTTCTCGATATCGTCACCCTCATCCACCACAATCTCATCAGACTGAGAAGACTCCTTTTCTATTGGCTCTTCTTTCTCAGACCCTTCCGGCTCTGTTTCCCGGGAACCCGCTTCCTCGCTAGGGGCGTCCTCCTCAGGAGCAGACACAGGATCAATCTCTGTGGGAGTACTTTCCGCCATTGCCACCCCGTTCATGGACAGGGCCAGCGATGCGGACAAGGCAACGGCCAATGTTTTTCGCCAATTTCTTCTCATTTCTTTCTCCTGCGCTTCATAAATAATGGATTATAAGAATCTCGCAAAAAGCCTGCGTTTTTTCTGGCTAATTACCCGGAAACATAAGATCAAATCCTACAAAATTAGAAATAATTGCCAAATAATCCCATAATTTCATCTAGTATATCGGATCTTTTTTTCTATTACAAGATATGCTTAAGGAAAACTTAATAATTCATAGATATTGTGTCTGTGCGAAGTCCTTCGGGCCTTCGATGATGGGCCGGTGAAAGCCTCACCGGTGCGCAGGCTCCCCGATGA
>JAILCB010000172.1 GCA_024680595.1 Lachnospiraceae bacterium
GTCATTTTTCTCATTACCATTATATTCTCAATGACTATTGTATTGATGTCCCTGACCACAGTCACCAATACGGCGGGACAGAGGGAAAAGGGCCAGGACGCTCTGGCGGTGAAGTCCGCTGCCAGGCTGGTTCAGGATACCCTTACTACAAACTGCGTGGAGGTGACGGGAACAGATAGTTATTCACCGAATCCTTCCACGGATACTATGATGACGGCGGTTTCGGATATGTTGACCACTTCTGAGAATAAGGCCTTAAAGGTGACGGCGGAGGGCATGTCCGACGTGACAGTGTCACTTAATCAAATCACAGCCGGAGGTTATGATTTCTCCGCTACTCTTACAGATGGAAATGGCTTAAATCAGGTGGAGCTCACCTTCCTGGGAAAGAGGACGCCGGAAACCGGGAATGGGGAAATCAAATGGACGGTTTCCACGATAAAGAAAACCCGGTGATTCAAGTCTCTCTCCTGAGACTTGGCTTGAGCTTCAGGTCAGCGTCAGCTGACATCTTTCAAACCGAATCCCGGAGACTTTACGCTCCATCGGGACAGTGCAAAACGAAGGTCCGCCGGACATTTTGCCCCTGCCTTTCGCAGCGGTTGGCGCAAAGTCATAGATGGTCAGAGAAAGTTGCGGAAATACCCTAAAATTTTTCGGAAAGGAGCCGAAATGTATATAGAAAGAGAAAAGAAGAAAATACCCAGAAAACGTTTGGGGCGGCAGAATGGGGAAAGCCTGGTGGAAACGCTGGCGGCCATGCTGATTATCGTCCTTGGTATGCTGGCCCTGTCGGGGGCCATAATAGCGGGGGCGCAGGTGAATGCTTCTGCCGGGGCCATGGGCAACCTGCCTTCAGGCAAGAGCGGGGAAGGCGCTGCGGCAACTATTACTGTCAAGGTAGAATACAATGCTTCATCTACGGATTATAATAGGCCCTGTACGGTAGAAGACGGCGGGCTGGTTTATTATAAATGATAGGGGGGCAAATTATGACAGGGGAAAAAAGGAAAAGGGGTTTCCTAGGGTACATATGCGCCAGAGCCGGAAAAAAGATCCGGTCGGAGAGGGGCTTCACTTTTACGGAGCTTCTGACGGCGGGAATGATTATGCTGCTATCGTCATTGGTCATTGTAAATACCCTGGCATTGGCCGTTGATCATTATAAGGCCAGAACGGCAGATAGTGATGCGGAAATGCTTTTGAACACATTATGTGAGGATGTGCAGGATCAGCTGTCCTATGTAAAGGTGGTGGTGAATCCCGGAGTCTCAGGGAGTCTTCAGAATAACCCCTACTTCAAATCCACCGCCACTAATCTGGCTACGGTGGAGTGCCAGCTCACTTATCTGGATCAGAATAATGCCAATGAGATGGGCTATCTCATGCTACGCTACCGCATCAAGAATGAAACGGGCGGATATAATTATATTGACTACAGACTGGGCAGGGAGGCTGACTTCAAACTGAAATTTATAAAACCCAAAGCCTCCATACTCTATACCTATAATGCGACTGAGAATCAGTTTGATGTAAAGGTCACTATTAGGGATGAGAATAATTTGATTAATGAACATGCAAAGGAATTTATTGTTCAGCCAATACTTGAAAAGGTTGCAACTATTTGAGAAATTGTATATTAATCCAAACTTTAAATGAATTTTTACCAATTTATTGACCCAAAGACAATCATGTTTTATACTAAATGACATAATTTTAAATTTGTTTGATGTGAAGGTCATGATCAAGGATGAGAATTACCTCATAAGCGAGCCTGTAAAAGGAGTTTGATGATAAAGTCTGTTTCTTGGAATTTTCTTTTTATTAAAGGATTGATATAGAGAATTGCTCCGGAATAGACATTCGTTGTTCATATGTGACACTCCTGTCGCTTTAAAGGAGGGAAGACGGTTTGACTAAGCTCGGTCCTAGAAAAACTGTCTTTCTTTTGTGTCTGTAGACATACAAACATAGATATGGGATATCGGTCGCAGAGAGATGGGGGCAGGCATTCGGAAAGGTCTTTGGGAATTCCGTACTTTGTGCGGGACACGCACCCGCTTTCGCAGGTGCCCGAGGAAGAGCTGGTTCTGATTTTTTGATGAAATTCCAAATTCTTTTGGTATTTGGATGTTTTTTAACTGAATGGGTAGTGAAACAGGTGGTTTTGGCTAAGAGCTAGTGGACTTCACGGCTCTGAAACAGGACGGAAGGACAAGACAATGAGTAACAGTAGGGAGAGATCGGGTGTTCTAGGTAGGAAGATTAGGAGCTCTAGAGGTTTATCTATGCCAGAGCTTCTAATCGTATTGGTAATCATGGCGGTCCTGGCGGGAGTTGGCGTCATTGCGACCCAGTCCATTATGAAGAATATGAGGGGCACAAAGCTGGACGCCATGGCCCAGGCTTTATACGAGAGCTCGGGTTCTAGGCTTTCCGAAGTTTTTGCCTATGGGGAGAATGACATTCTGAAGAAGAGTCATACTACCGGGCTGAAGAAAGCAGATAGGAATGTCTACTACTATATCACCAGTGCCGACAAGAATGCGGGGGGTGACGTCCAGGAGGCCTATGAATACTTTCTCTACGGCAAGGATGGAGCGACAGCCAGCGGGCCGTCCTGGATGGACGAGACCATCCTGCATAATTCCTGGGTTATAGAATTTGATCCGGAAACCTGTCTTCCTGCCAACGCCTTCTATAGCGATTCGGAAAGTCTGGGAGGTTTTGGCGAGAAGGGGACATCCTATCCGGGAGGAGCCCTGGCTGAGGTCCTTTTTGGGGCGGATGGAATTGCTGAAACTCTGAAAACCAGTGTGGAAGAGCGGGTTAGCAATAATATTGGCTGGTATGGCGGGGATACGCCTACGGCCGGGTTCCTGAATCAGGTAGGAGAGGATTATAAGGTCAGTGTGTCTCTGGACAATGCGGAGAGGCTGACGGCTTATTTTGATGTCTTGATTCCTTCTGTCGTAAGGAAGAATGGTGACGGGGATGATGAAGAACAGTTCCTGGATGTCACTAAGGCCGGGAGCTTTGATAAACAGCTTTTGTTTGATGTAGAGCTCCGGGATGCGGAATATGTGTCTGGAGAGAATAAGCATGTCTGGAAGGGAACCTATAAGTTAACGGGGTCCGGCACCAGCTTTGGCCTTGTGAATGTATTGGATGCCTCTGATAATCTCTTTGGAGCAGAGGTGACCTATAGTGAAATTAGAGATGCCGGATTAGAACTTAAAGGCGGTGAGCTGACCTGGAAGATGGATATTGACAGCTTGGAGGATCCTGCGACCACCGCTTTCCAGAACCGCTTTGCCAATAATCCTACTAATGATACGATTCAGTCTAAACAGCCTACAGGTCTTATTCCGGGAGAGGACGTTACCCTGATTCTCTGGGTCCATACGGCAGAGGACTATCTCCCCACCATTGCGGATTATAATAAAGAGAATAGCCTTTTCGAATCGGCAAAGAAGCCCTCCGAGGGCACCGAGGCCCAGTTGAATGTGGCCTATGGACGGCATTTGCAGAATCTGGATCTGATGACATCCGGAGTGGGAAATCTGGACGCTGCATCTCCTACGGAGCAGAAGGGCATTGTACTTACGGGC
>JAILCB010000173.1 GCA_024680595.1 Lachnospiraceae bacterium
TATGCAACGAGTATAACACAAACTTCTATATTTTGAAATAATATGTTCAAGTTGACTAAATAACTTCTCAATGATACTATTTCCTATTAGTAGGAATGCGGTTTCTTGTGGCATTCCGAAAGTCAAAGGATTACGAATTTCGGGGGCATTAGATGGAACTAGATGAGTTGCGGGAGCAGATTGACCGGATTGACGCTGAGATTGTGAAGCTTTTTGAGGAGCGGATGGCCGTTGCCGAAGATGTGGCGGAGTACAAGCTGGAAACAGGCCGCAGTGTCCTGGATCGGGACAGAGAAGAGCAAAAGCTGGAGAAAGTGCGCTCTATGACACAAAATCCCGCTAATATTATCGGGGTTACGGAGCTTTTCAGGCAGCTTATGGCTGTGAGCAGGAAGCGTCAATATTCTCTCATGCATGAGAAGGGTATTTCCGGAAGACCTCCTTTTATTCCGGTGGATTCATTAGACGCTGAGGGCAGCCGGGTAGTTTTTCAAGGGGTTAGAGGAGCTTATTCTGAGGAGGCGGCATTGACCTATTTTGGTCAGGATTCCTCCCCCAGGCCGGTCCGCACCTTTAAGGACGCTATGCGCAGTATTGATGAGGGCAGCGCGGACTTTGCGGTTCTGCCCATAGAGAATAGTTCGGCGGGTATTGTTAGCGCGAATTATGATTTGTTGATGGAGTTTGAGAATTATATTGTGGCAGAGCAGGTGATTCCCATTGATCACTGCCTCTTGGGGGTTGACGGCGCTTCTCTGGACACGGTCAGGACTGTCTATTCCCATCCCCAGGCCCTGATGCAGTGCGCTCCTTTTCTGGAGGAGCGGCCCTTCTGGAATCAGGTGAGCCTGTCTAATACGGCCATGGCCGCCAAGAAGGTGGAGGAGGAGCAGGATATTAGTGGGGCTGCCATTGCCGGCCATCGTGCGGCGGACCTCTATGGACTGCGGATTCTTGCAGATCATATCAGTGCGGATGACACAAATTCCACTCGATTCATTATTGTAACGAACCAGCGGATTTTCAGGAAGGATGCCGGGAAAATCAGTGTGTGCTTTGAGCTTCCCCACCGCACCGGTTCGCTTTTCCACAGTTTATCCCATTTTATCTATAATGATCTTAATATGACTAAGATTGAGAGCAGACCTCTGCCGGAGAGACCTTGGGAATATCGGTTTTTCCTGGATTTCGATGGGAATCTTAACGAGGCTCCTGTGCGGAATGCCCTGAGCGGGCTTAGGGCGGAGACCAAGTATATGCGTATTCTGGGGAATTATTGAGAATAAATATCATTATTAATTAAGCGTTTATAATGGATATTTTTTGAAAATATAGGTATTGGAGTAGTTTGGGATTAAGGGCAAATAGTTTGGAAAGGGCTCAGTAATCTGTGGGAGCCTTTGATTTTGAAGAGGTCCTGGGGTTAAGGGCAATTATTTTGGAAAGGCCCCAGTAATCTGTGGGAGCCTTTGGTATTGGAGTGGTTTGGGGATTTGGGAGATGGGCCTGGATTAAGGGAATTTGACCTGCATCCCCACCTGCTTTGGGAAGGAATATATAGAAAATGCTTTTTCAGGAGTTGATTTTATATAGAGATTTGGAACACGGAGATATTCTCAGGGATATTTCCCGCATCTATGAGGGCGGTGAGAATGATTTGGAGCTCATTTCCCGGGTTATCGGAAAGGTGGTGGAGCTTTCCGCGGCCTATGGCTTTGAGGGAAATCTGTGGCACTGCTTTCTGGCCCATCTGCTGGTGAATGGGGAGAATGCCTTTTCCAGGGCGGCGGAAAGGCGGGGGGAGGTGCCCGGGTCTCTGACGGCTGCGGCCCTCCACGACGCCGGTATTTTCCGAAAGCTATTCTCCTGGAGCTTTGAGGGCTTTCAGGCGGAGAAGAGGACTGAAGGCTTCTCGGTTTGGAGGGACTTTACTCCCTCTAATGAGGATGGCCATACCTTTAATAAGCGGATTCGGGACCGTATCTGTTCCCTGGCCTCTCATCTGGCGGCGGCTAAGGATGATGGGGATTTTCTGAAGATACTGACTGATTTCTACCGGGATTTTGGCGTGGGCAAATTTGGTCTTCATAAGGCTTTCCGCCTTCATCATGATAAGGACGGGGGATTTCAGATTGAGCCTGTTACCAGGGTCAGGCATGTTTATCTGTCGGATATTGTGGGTATGGAAAGCCAGAAAAAGAAGCTTATTGATAATACGGAGGCTTTTTTGGCAGGACGCAGGGCCAATAATGTCCTGCTTTTCGGCGATGCCGGTACCGGCAAGTCCTCCTGTATTAAGGGGATTTTGAATGAGTACTTTGACCGGGGGCTCAGGGTGATTGAGCTCTATAAGCATGAGTTCCGGAATCTCAATGATATTATAGGTATTGTTAAAAACCGCAATTACCGCTTTATTATCTATATGGATGACCTGTCCTTTGAGGATCAGGAGGTGGAGTATAAGTATCTGAAGGCTGTGATTGAGGGCGGTCTGGAAAAGAAACCCGATAATATTCTGCTTTATGCCACTTCTAACCGCAGGCATCTGGTTCGGGAGAATTTCAGCGACAAATTTGACCGGGCGGAGAATGATGATTTGCATAAGAGCGATACGGTTCAGGAGAAGCTGTCTCTGGCGGCCAGGTTTGGGGTGACCATTTATTTTGGCAGGCCGGATAAGAAGGAGTTTGATCATATTGTGAAGGAGCTGGCGGCCAGGGCGGGAATTAGTATTCCGGAGAAGGAGCTTCTGCTGGAGGCGAACCGCTGGGAGCTTTCCCACGGGGGAATGTCAGGCCGTACTGCAGAGCAGTTCATTGACTATATGTTGGGAACCGTTCTGGTGGACAGGTAGAAGTCCTAATCTGACGGATGTAGGGATATTCACTTGTCTGTCCGGTCTGGGATTGATTAAGTAGAAGGGTTTTTTAGGGACTCTGTAAGTGATTGGAGCTGAAATCGGGCGGGGCTTCCTCCCCGATGGCAGGGAAGCGGATCGTGGGCCGCGAAAAAACTAGAGGGCGTTTGTGCCTGGGTGCCCGAAGCGGATCGGGGACTGTAAGGATTCGAATTGGAAGATGATAGCTGACGCCGGGGGCGAATCTCGCACCGGGGCTTACGGGTGGGACTTGAATGTTAGGCAAATTGAGATACAGGAGGGTGGAACAGTGAGGCTGTTTGCTGCAATTGATGTGGGATCCTATATGCTGGGCATGAAGATCTTTGAGCTTTCGGAGAAAAAAGGCATAAAGGAGATTGATTATATCAGGCACCGGATTGACCTGGGGACGGAAACCTATAATACCGGGAAGATTAGCTATGAACGGATGGAGGAGCTTTGCGAGATCCTGAAGGGATTCAAGGAAATTATGAATACCTATCAGGTGGATGCTTACCGGGCCAACGGAACTTCTGCCATTCGAGAAATGCGGAACATGGAAATCTTTCTGGATGAGATTCGGTTGAGAACCGGTATCCGTATTTTGCCCCTCAGTAATTCAGAGCAGCGATTTCTGGATTATAAATCTGTGGCTCTTAAACAGCCTAATTTCGAGAAAATTATTGAAAATAACACGGCTTTTGTCGATATTGGCGGGGGCAGCGTACAGGTATCCCTGTTTACAGAGTCAAAGCTCATGCATACTGTGAATCTGAGGCTGGGAATCCTAAGACTCAAATCCAAGCTGGAAATTCTCAAGCCCGGGGCCCAGGATTATGAAAGCCTTTTGTCAGAGCTCATTGATAATGAGATTCATGTATTCAAGAAGCTCTTTCTAAAGAAGATGGAAATCAAGAATCTGGTGGTTATTGATGATAATTTGCCCCAGTTCAAGAAAATTATTGCTCCGGATCCGGTTACAGAGGCTTTTTCTGCCAATGATTTTCTGCAGACCCTGGCTACCCACCGCTCCATGTCTCCCGCGGAGGTGGCCAAGGAACTGGACATGTCTCCTGAGAATGTGGCACTCTTTATGCCTTCAGCTTTTCTGATTATGCATATGATTCAGGCCACGGGGGCGGACAGCCTGTGGATTCCGGAGGTTTCCCTGTCAGACGGAATTGCCTATGATTATGCGGAGAGAAATCATTTCATTAAGTCCACCCATGACTTTGAGCAGGATATTATTTCCAGTGTTGAAACCCTGTCTAACCGCTTTCAGGGAGGCAAGAGGGTGGCGGAGGAACTGGTCCAGTGTTCCCTGGCTATCTTTGACAGTATGAAGAAGCTTCATGGTATGGAGAAACGGGAGAGGCTGTTGCTGGAGCTTTCCGCCAGAATTCGGGACTGCGGCAGATATATTTCCATGAGCTTTCCCGCCGAGTGCGGCTATAGCATCATTATGGGGACGGAGATTATCGGTCTATCCCACCTGGAGAGAAAGATGGTGGCTACCATCGTGAAGAATTCCTATATTCGGGAGAATGATAATGAAATTGGCTGGAGGCAGGATTTGGATGAGAAGAGTTACCTCACGGTGACTAAGCTCACGGCAATTCTGCGGCTGGCGACGGGAATGGCCAGAAGCCCCAGAAAGAAGTATAACGGGGTTAAGGCCCAGCTTAAGGATGGGGAGCTCTTGATTACGATTGACCTCAAGGAGGGCCTGACACTGGAGAAGGGACTCTTTGGGGAGAGGAAAATGCTTTTTGAAGAGGTCTACGGCGTGAAGCCGGTGGTGAGAAATAAGACGGAGAAGAGGTTTTGAGGGATTTGTCAATCTTTCATTTAGCTTTGACAGTGGTTTAGGAGGAGAATATGAGTACAGATGGTGGAAAAGATCCGGCTATAAACGATGGTACAGATTCAGGGGAAGATAAGAATCAGCCCACTAATACTCGCAGGAGCAGGTCCGTGGCGGCTTCGAAGTCCGGGAACGCGGGAAAGGCCGTAAAGAATGTCAAGGCAGATGGTACGGAGAAGAAGAGGAAGACCAGATCTGCTGCTAAGGATGTGAAGAAGGAGTCGGACTCCAAGATTTTGAAAGCGGCTATGGGAAGGAAGAATAAGAGTGCGGCTCCTGAAAATATTAATTTCCGGGCTCCGGAATATTATACCAATCGGGAGCTCTCCTGGATTCAGTTCAATGAAAGGGTTCTTTCCGAGGCCAGGGACAAGGATCTGCCCCTTTTTGAAAGGGTGAAGATGCTGGGGATTACTGCCAGTAATTTGGATGAATTCTTCATGGTCCGGGTGGCATCCCTGAAGGATATGGTTCATGCCGGATATAAGAAGCCGGATATTGCCGGGATGACTCCTGGCGAACAGCTCTCTGCCATCAGCACGGCCACCCATGGACTGGTTAATAATCAATATTCTACCTGGAACCGGTCCCTGCTTCCTCAATTAAAGCAGAACGGAATTACCGTTTATATGGATCACGGTTCCTTAAATCAGGAACAGGGAGCCTATGTGGACCGCTATTTCATTGATAATGTATATCCGGTGCTGACTCCCATGGCTGTGGATTCCTCCAGGCCCTTCCCTTTGATTCGCAATAAGAGCCTGAATATTGGCTCCCTTCTCACAGCCAAGGACGGAAAGGGCGCGGGGCTGGGAAAGTCCAAGAAGAAGGCTTCCAAGAAGGGAACGGACTTTGCCCTGGTTCAGGTGCCGGATGTGCTGCCCAGGCTGGTTCAGATTCCTCCGGAGGATGATGGGGATGCGTTCATCCTGTTAGAGGAAATAATTAAGAGGAATATCGACAAACTCTTCCTGAATTATTCGGTTCAGTGCGCCCATGCCTTCCGGGTCATGAGAAATGCCGATTTGTCCATTGATGAGGATGAGGCGGAGGATCTCCTAAAGGAAATTGAGAAGCAGTTAAAGAAGCGGCAGTGGGGGGAGGCTATCCGGCTGGAGGTAGAGGATCACGCGGATCCCGAGCTGCTAAAGGTTATTAAAGAGGAACTGCAAATCGAGGACCATGATATTTTCTATATTAACGGTCCCATTGATTTGACCTTCCTGTCCAAGATTGCAGGTATGGATGGCTATGAGGAGCTGAAAATCAAGTCCTGGACCCCTCAGCCTCCCAAATATATGGATCCGGATGCCAATATTTTTTCAGAGATTCGTAAGGGCGATATTCTGCTGGAGCATCCCTATGAGACCTTTGACCCGGTGGTGAACTTTATTCGTACCGCCTCTAAGGATAAGGATGTTTTGGCTATTAAGATGACTCTATACCGGGTTAGCGGCAATTCACCCATCATTGCGGCTCTGGCCCAGGCGGCGGAGAATGGAAAGCAGGTTTCCGTCCTGGTGGAGCTGAAGGCCCGATTTGATGAGGAGCATAATATTAACTGGGCCAAGACTCTTGAAAAAGCGGGCTGTCACGTAATTTACGGCCTTGTGGGTCTGAAGACCCACTCCAAGATAGCCCTGGTGGTCCGGCGGGAAGAGGATGGCATACGCAGATATGTGCATCTGGGCACCGGTAATTATAATGATACTACCGCCAGATTCTACACCGATATGGGCATGTTTACCTGCTCAGAGCCTATTGGAGAGGACGCCACCGCTGTTTTCAATATGCTGTCCGGTTATTCGGAGCCCGTTTCCTGGAACAAGCTGTCCCTTGCCCCCCTGTGGTTAAAGGACCGCTTCCTCTATCTCATAGGCCGGGAGGCGGAGCACGCCAGGGATGGCCGGGAGGCCAGGATTGTGGCAAAAATGAACTCGGTCTGTGACCCGGATATCATTGAGGCCCTATATAAGGCTTCGGCTGCCGGGGTAAAGATCGATCTCATTGTCCGGGGTATCTGTACCTTGAAGGTGGGCATTCCCGGAGTATCCGATAATATTACTGTCAGGTCCATTGTCGGCTTTTTCCTGGAGCACAGCCGGATATTCTGGTTCCTTAATGAGGGGAATGAGGAGATTTATATGGGTTCTGCCGACTGGATGCCTAGAAATCTGGAGCGGCGGGTGGAGATCCTTTTCCCTGTGGAGCGGCCGGAATTAAAGGAGGACCTGAAGTATTTCCTGAATATGGAGTTAAATGACAATTTGAAGGCTCATATCATGCAGCCGGACGGAGTTTATCTGAAGCTTGACAGAAGAGGGAAGAAGCCGCTGAATTCTCAGAAGCAGTTTTGTATTGACGCTAAGGAAAGGGCACAGAAAGGAAAGGAGAAGGGCACCGGAAGGGTATTTATTCCGGAAACCCCACCAAAGGATGATGAAGAAAGCAGCAATATTTGATTTGGACGGAACGATTGGAGAGACCTTGGTATCAATTGCCCATTGCACGAATCTTCTTATGGAGGAATATGGTTTTCCGCCTGTTGAACTGGAGAAATTCAAGTATCTGGTGGGAGACGGGTCTAAGGCTTTGATTCAAAGGGCTTTGGAGCCTAATGGGATAAAGGATCCGGAAGAGGTGGATGTGGCCTTTGCCAGATATATGGAGATTTTTCAGGAGGGCTGTACCTATAAGGTGGTGCCCTGTGCCGGTGTTCCTGAGCTCATTGCCGAGCTCAAGAAAAAGAGTGTGAAGGTGGGAGTCTGCACTAATAAGCCTCATTTGCAGGCTGTGAAGGTGGTGGAGACCGCCTATCCCAAGGGGACTTTTGATATTATATTGGGCCAGAGTGACGAAAGGGCAAAGAAGCCTGCTCCTGATATGGCCTTGTATGTGGCGGACAAGCTTTCTGCCGCCCCGGAGGACTGCCTGTATTTGGGTGATACTAATACGGATATGCAGACCGGGAAGAATGCGGGCATGTTCACTATTGGAGTTTTGTGGGGCTTCCGGCCCAAGGAGGAGCTGGTCGAGAACCATGCGGATGCCATAGTAGAGCGGCCCCTGCAGGTGCTGGATTATCTGGGGGAATAAGGGGCTTTGGCTGCTTTTGGCTGGTATGAATTAGCCTGGCTGGGATGTTTGTTTTGAAGACTGGACTGGTGCCTAAATCTGGAGGAATGGCCGAATTAGGCACAGTTTGTATGACTCGGCTTGGCTGGGATGACGTTTTGAAAGCTGGATAAAGTGCCTAAATCGGGAGGATTCGCCGATTTAGGCACAGCTTTTATGACTCGGCTTGGCTGGGAATAAAGTGTACCCCATGTCAAGGACATTTAGTTTTTGATTTTCCGTTTTTCGGACAGAGAGTTTTGAAAGCTGGACTGGTGCCTAAATCGGGAGAAATAGCCGATTTAGGCACAGCTTTTATGACTCGGCTTGGCTGGGAAGTCGTTTTGAAGACGAAAGTAGTGCCTAAATCGGGAGAAAGACCCGATTTAGGCACGAATTCAAGAATTGTCTGTGAAATTAATATGGGCTAGGTTATTCGCCGTGGTGGCAGCCGTGTCCTTCACCGTGCCCCTCGCCGTGGTGGCAGCCGTG
>JAILCB010000174.1 GCA_024680595.1 Lachnospiraceae bacterium
AAGTTCTTGATAAGGATTGATTTCACCACTTGTCATAGGCTCTTACCTCCGCCTTCAAAGCATCTATCAGCCTAGTCTCTGTGCCGCTCTTCGCGCCAAGTACATTTTCCCGGCCTTGGCTTTCCTCTCGCTCGCCGGTTCCTGCATCCCTCTTTGAAGAGGAAATCAGCACTGTCTCCCGGCCTTGGCTTTCGGCTTTCGTGTCGCTCACCAGCCCTGCATCCCTCTTTGAAGGGGAAATCAGCACTGTCTCCCGGCCTTGGCTTTCGGCTTTCCTCTCGCTCGCCGGTCCTACATCCCTCTTTGACGGAGAAAGCTGCACCGCCTCCCTATATCGGATAAAAAAGCCGCTGAGATAATCCCCCGCGGCTCTAAATCTCACTACTTCACATTATTAATTTGAACCATAGTTTTATTATATTATTCCTCTTCTATTATAGCATGGACCTGGTCCCAATCCATTCGTGCCACAGCGGAACGAAGGCGGTCAAAGCGGCTGCGGTCTTTCGGTTTCAATCGATACTCATCGATGGCATCCAGCACCATCCAGGCCATAGAATAATCTGTGACCTCAGCAAATTCCGCCAGAGCCGAGTAGGCATCCTCTACAGTGGCATCGTCCGCTTCCGGCAGATCCTTTCCCTGGTTCTTAATAGGGGCAAGCTGTTCCTTATAAGAGCGTAGAAGGTCCAGAAGCGCGGAGGTATCCCGGCGAATGGTCTCCCTATCCCCGGCATCCCCTGCCTCCTCCAGGCGTCTCGCCTTCTCCGACAGCTTCATGGCCCCAATAATACGGGCGGAGGACTTCAGGGCGTGAACCTTGATGGTATAATTCTCCAAATCCTTTTCCTGATAATATCTTTCAATCTCACCGGCCTTTTCCTCGACAGAGGCATAGAAATTCTTCAGAATGGACAAATATCCCTTCACACTGCCACAGTTCCTTACGCCCGCTTCAGCATCCAGAGAATCATTATTCCTTAGCCAGCCCGGAAGCAGTTTTTCCTCTTCCTCCTCTTCCTCCGGTGCGGCCTCTCCATTAGAAGCTTCCTGATATCCCGCCAAGGATACCCGCTTCACCAGGTCCTCCACATATTTGGCCACAGCACTACTGTGATATCCCTTTTCATTCATGCAATAGTCCTTGTCCGCATCAATGAGGGCAATCATCAAGTCAGCAATTACAGGGTCAAACTGCTTGCCTTTGCAGCGCTCAAACTCCGCACGCACCTTGTCCTGAGGCCTGGGTTCGGAATAGGAACGGCTGGAGGTCATTGCATCATAGCAGTCTGCCACGCATATAATTCTGGCCGCCAGAGGAATGTCCTCTCCTTTCTTCCCGTCCGGATAACCGGTTCCGTCATATCTCTCGTGATGCCATCTGGCTCCGGTTGCAAGGGACGGCAGCTCGGTGATGGTTGTGAGGATCTCGTATCCCATAGTGGTATGTGCTTTTATCTGCTCAAACTCTTCATTTGTGAGTCGTGAGGGTTTATTGATAATATCCTCATGGACACCAATCTTCCCCACGTCATGGAGCAGGCCCAGCTCATAGATCTCCTTTTGCTCATTTTCACTCATGCCCAGCTTTGCCGACAGCATGGTGGCATAGCAGGCCACCCGTTCCGAGTGGCCGTTGGTATAGTGATCCTTGGCATCTACGGCCTTGGACAGGGCGAACATGACTTCCTGTGACAGATGATCCGCCCTTAGGGTCTGGACCGAAACCTCCTTGGTCAGCTCCTTTTGCAGGCGGGATAACTGGATGGTATGACGCACCCTCTGCAGCAGGACTTCACTTACAAAGGGCTTCTTCACATAATCCCAGGCTCCTGCCTTGAAGCCCTCCACCTCCGTATCCCTTTTCTCATCCCCTGTGAGAAATATCACAGGGATCTCTGCTGTACGCGCATCCCCCTTCAGCTCCCGGAGCACCGTGAAGCCGTCCATCTCGGGCATTTTCACGTCCAGAAGAATGAGATCGGCCCTCTCCTCCCGGAGTATCCTTAGACCTTCTGCACCGCTCTTCACGGCCCTGAAATCATATCTATTTGCAAGGAGGCTCTCCGCTATCTCATGAATAATGGTCTCATCGTCAATGAGGAGAATCTTGGCCTTTTTACCTGCCTCCAGGACCTTTTCATTTGCTGCGGCCCCCCTATTAGGGCGATTCCCAATATCATAGTCTGTATTGGAAGGGGCCACAGGTCCGGTGCCCTTAGCTGTCTCTGCTGCAAAAGCCCTATCCAAATTCCCCATAATAACAGGGTGCTCCTGCCCGGGCTCTGTGGCTCCAAACGTGGAAGGCCTCTGAAGGCCATGGCGGGCCTGCTCCTGCCCGGGCTCTGTGGGTCCAAACATCACTTGGAAATCCGTCTTCTCCGAGAGTAGGAGTTTCAAATGCAGCCCCTCCCCGTCCAAACCGGCATCCCCTATGGAATCAGCGGCTATGCCTACCACCTTCACACCCGGCAGCATGGTGTCAATTCGATTCAGCATCCCAGACAAGTCCTGTCCGGAAAATCCAGACCCGTAAACCGTCAATAAGGCATCCTGATGAGGTGTTTTATCCAGAAAATCAGCAAGCTCCTCTAGGTAGGTATCTATCATGGCAGGCGATTTGAAAGTAATATCCTTCTGCACCATGTACTTTCTCCCAAAAGCGACTTCGCTTTTCTTTAATAATAATTATTATCACACGATAGAAAACAAAAAACAAGCATTGAAGAGATTAGATCACCGCACTTCGTTTCGCGAAGGGACGGTCTCTTATGAAATGTTAATTTCTGATGAAATTCAGATTCCGATGACTTTCGGAATGCCACAAGGAACCGCATTCCGAAATCCCGCGCATCGCGCGGGACACGCCCCCTGCTTCGCAGGGTCCCGGTCGTGTACGTATTACGAATTTCCGATGAAATTCGTAATCCTTTGACTTTCGGAATGCCACAAGAAACCGCATTCCTACTAATAGGAAATAGTATCATTGAGAAGTTATTTAGTCAACTTGAACATATTATTTCAAAATATAGAAGTTTGTGTTATACTCGTTGCATA
>JAILCB010000187.1 GCA_024680595.1 Lachnospiraceae bacterium
TATAACACCCCATCTCCCGATCGTCAAGGGGAGAATTTCCTAATCGAGAGGGGGGTCCCCCTCTCGATTCCGGCCTCGCCCACATCTCAGGCCCTTCGGGCCTTCGATGATGGGCTGTCGCCAAGGTCTCTCTGGCGTGCAAGCACGCCGACGAGACTTTGGCTCCTAGCCTACACAAAAGACTTCTTCTCGTCAGTAGGAAGCCCTTACCGCCATCTGGTTCCGGTAATTTTGCGAAAAATAAAACCCGTAAGCTCTATACTTACGGGTTTACGTAGCGCGTAGGGGAATCGAACCCCTGTTTCCGCCGTGAGAGGGCGGCGTCTTAGCCGCTTGACCAACGCGCCGCAACGTGAGTAGAATAATACTACGAAATCAGAAATAATGCAAGTGGTTTTTTAAAAAAATTTTTAAAATGTTAATACCTAACCTTAAAGCCCCCCTCCTTCTCATCAAGAGGAATTGACTCCTTCTGGATTTCATCAATTCGAATATACCTGTCCTCCTGCAGGGACCGCAAAAGCTCCCCTATACTGGCCTCATCCCCCTGAATCTCCATTTCCACAGAGCCGTCCCAATTGTTCACAACCCAGCCCGTGAGTCTTAGTGACTGGGCTGCCATCCTGACCTGCCAACGGAACCCTACTCCCTGAACCTGTCCCAGAAACTTCATATGATACCGAACCATGCTTCCTTGAACTCCCCTCTTCCCATCTATTCCCTGTCCCGTGGCATCTCCGGAGCCATTCTCTATATTATGCGATTTCTTCCCTCGTCTCTTCCAAAAAAACATCCGGTCCACCTCTCAATCACAAAAGACAGGCAAATACATAGTGTCTATCAAACACCATAAATTCTCTCAAATACAAAGACATCGCATCCATTATACATCACAAATAGCCGGGGGAAAATATAACATCAGGTGTCAGGCAAAGGACCTGGGCCAGAATATAATCACCAGTGACTGGCAAAGGACCAAAGCCAAAATATAATCACCGGCGTCTGACGACAATCAGTGGCAAGCTTTAATCACAGTCAATACGCTCCATCTTCAAAGCAAACGCAATACCTGCACAGGGAATTCTCCGAGCTATCCTTCCATTTACAGGAGTAGACAGTCCTTCCCTCCGATACCGTCTCCGTATAATGCACGGCCTCTCTGGGGTGGAGGGGTTTCCTATCAATAAAAGCTCTCAACAGACAGGCCAGAATTATCCATTTATGTCCTCCGGGCCTATCCGCCATATGCCGCTTCAGATAGGCCTCCAGTTCCTGCCTCAGCTTCCTCACCCTATCCTCATCAACCTCCCTGTCCCCTTCAACATTCCTTTCAGTCAGAATAATTCTCCGGTTCGCCTTACTGATAATCAAATCCCCGCTATTGTCCAGCAAGCCCTTCATCTCTTCCGGAGATATCTCTTCCATTATCGAACGATACAAATCTAACTCTCTCATAACCCTATTACACCTAATAATTGACCATTCCCGCACACACACTCGGAAGCCAGCGACAACATTTCCTCATTACAAAAAGCAAAGCTCATTCCCGCACTCACAGCTGAAAGCTAACACCAGCAATTCCTCATTACAATAAGCCAAAAACCATTCCCGCACACATGGCCGAAAGTTACCCTATCATGATAGCACAGCCGCCAGGAAAAAGCTGACAAAAACAGGAAATTAATCAATGTTCAATAAACTTTGGATTTATAGTCATAAAAGCTTCACCTTCGCTTGCTTTTGATAAAATGCTACTCCATAGCATAGTATCTTTTCATAACCGGGGGTGCCTCCAGCATACTTTTCATCTATAATCTGATTTATTGCTTTATCGCAATCCTTATCCAAGTCGGTTTCCTTATCGGATTTCTTCGCCTCAATGATGATAGCCCTGCGGTTTCTCCTATCTTTTAAGAATATATCCGGTCTCCCAAGTCCCTTTTCCTTATTGGACTCAACACTATAACCTCTTCCCACAAAAACTCCGGCAAGAAACGCGTGATAATAATCCTCATGATAATCATTGTAACTGATTGTATTCCACAACAATTCAGACAGTATCTCAGTCGCATGCTTTTCATCACTATCCCACAAAGAATTTAGAAGTTCATTTATTGAATCTGTATTAACAGTTTCATTGAAATATTTGACCACTGTATCTTCGAATATTGATCTAACCTCTTTATTTGGAATTATTAGAGAAACCGTATCATCATCCTCTTCAGGATCCGCCTTGGTAATATATCCAGTCATCAGGAGAACACTCCATAGGTTATCCTCTGATGAATGAAGCCTATCATATGTCAGATCATCTGAAATCACCTGTGTAATCGTCCCACCATTCAAGAGGGTTTCGAACTTATCTGCAACATCAAAATCCGTACTCTTCACGAAGGTCAGCAGGATGCCGTTATGGCTGGTATTCTTCCAGTAATTCTTAGGCTTGGCATCTTTTCTCTTTTTCAACGCCGATAGATAGTTTATAACATCCCAAGGGCAATACACATAGCTATTGCCAAAGATATAGCCATCATACCATTCCTTGATAATATCCGTCTTGTCTGTCCGATCTGCCGCCTCAAGGATTGCATCCACTTCATCACCGGAAAAGCCAAAGTAATCCGAAAAATCTTCATCCAAAACAGAGTAGGATGCATAATTATTTGTGCCTGTAAAGATGCTCTCTTTTGCAATTCTAAGACATCCGGTAATCACTGCAAACTGAAGGAATTCATTATCTTTAAGGGCAGTACTCATAATGCCCTTGATGACATCAAGCATCTTGGAGTAATACCCGTTCCTTGATGTATCCTTTTCACTCGCCTTCGCAAGAGGAACATCGTATTCATCAATCAAGAGAATAACTTTCTTGCCATAAACAGCATTCATCATTCGCATAATTGTTTTAAACGAATTCTTAACATCTGCAGATGTGCTTTTCTCAGATTGTAACCTGTCTAAGGTTTCGCAGTCATACTTGTTTACATGATCGGCATTTACCAAATCGGACAAATCTTTACTGATATCTGCGAGCCGTACCTTAAGCATTTCATATGCGCCGTCAAAATCTTCTGCTACAACATCCTTAAATGAAAATCGAGTAGGGGTGGAACCCCCCCTACTCGATTGCGGCTACGCCGCTATCATCTCGCAAGCAAGCTTGCTCGATGATGAGCGGTCGCCGTAAGCCGTGGTCTGCAAGCAAGCTTGCACCACGGCTTTCGGCTCGTCGCCTGCACAAACAATACTGGATACTGATTCATCCACTCCTTGCAGAAATCACTATGCTCTGTTATAGCAAGCCCTTCAAATATGCTCTCACTATCTTTGCGTATGCTAAAGAAATTCTCCATCAGATTGAGTGAAGATGAAAACCGGATATTGGAAGCTAAAATGAAGCTGAACAATGACCCCAGTAAATCATATATCCTGCGCAAACTGATCGTCGAATCCGATCTTTATGAAATTGATTACCGAGAGTTCAGAGACATCGCCACACAGCTTGCAAAAATCGGCAATAATATCAACCAGATCGCAAAGCGTGCCAACGAGACAAGAAGCATCTATCAGACCGATATTGATGAGTTAAAAAAGGAGGTCAAAGAAATATGTCGATTACAAGAATCCATGCAACCAAAGCTACAATAAAACGCTCGATCGACTATATCTGTAATCCGGCAAAAACCGATGGTGAAACTCTGATCACGGCATTCGGTACAACGGTAGAATATGCCCCGGCGATGTTTGCAAATGCGCTTAAGAAAACGGATCCTTCC
>JAILCB010000224.1 GCA_024680595.1 Lachnospiraceae bacterium
TAGGGGAGGAAAGCCCCCCTACTCGATTCCGGCCTCGCCCACATCTCAGGCCCTTCGGGCCTTCGATGATGGGCTGTCGCCAAGGCCTCATCGGGACGCAAGCGTCCCATGAGGCTTTGGCTCCTAGCCTACACAAAAAAGTCGAGGTATATATTATGGATAAAAAAAGACTCGGATATTGGCGGGAGAGACTAATGCCCCCCTTCCTCTACCCACTTGACCTAAAGCGCTGGTACAAGAAATGCACCGGACGCAGATTAAATCTCAAAAACCCCAAAACCTTTAGCGAAAAACTGCAATGGCTAAAGCTATATTATCGGAATCCCAAGATGAGCCGTTACTCTGATAAGTATTTAGTACGAAAATATGTTGCCTCACAAATTGGGGCGGAATATCTGGTCCCTATGCTAGGTCTCTGGAATTCCTTTGATGAAATCGACCTTGATTCCCTTCCAAATAAATTCGTTCTAAAGGCCACCCACGGCTCCAAGATGAATATTATAGTGGAGGATAAGGAGCATTTTGACCGGGCGGATGCCAGAAAAAAGATGAATCAATATCTGAAAACAAATTTTGCCTTCTCCTTTGGCTATCAGCTGCATTACAGTCCTATACGCCCCCGCATTATTGCAGAAGAGTATATTGAGAATGACGGGGATCTTCTGGATTACAAGATTTTGGCTTTCCACGGGAAGGCCGCCTATATTTGGATTGACAGCGGCCGTTACACAGGCCACCACAGGAATATCTATGATTTCGACTGGAAGCCCGCCCCCTTCACAATCGAGTTTCCTAAGAGGGAAGAGGAATTTCCCCGTCCCGAAAACCTGGAAAAAATGAAGGAGCTTGCAGAAAGGCTGGCCAAGGGTTTCCCGGCAGTTCGTGTGGATTTCTATAATCAGAATGGGAAAATTCTTTTCGGGGAATTGACTTTTACTACGGGAAGCGGACAGGAAAAAATCGTTCCTTACCGATATGATAGGATTTTGGGAGATATGATGAAGCTGCCTTGACTGCGCCAAGGTCGGCACGGGTGGAATCTATGCGAAAACCGCGAGTCAATCTCTTTACTGTCCTTTATGCAAGAAGATAAGACTGTCTATTAATTAGGTTCTGTGGCATCCTATTAATTCCGGGCCATCCCGCATCATACTCCTGCGAAATAATATATCTATAATAATTAAGGCCCTGTGACATACCCTACAAATGGGCTTATTTCACAGGACCTTATACTATCTTTTACCTTCAGGCCTCGCTTGCGAGACTTGGCGCGGGATTCAGGTCAATCTCCGCAGACATCTTCCAAACCGCATTTCTGGAGTCTTCACTCAGAAAAGCCCCGGAAAGATCTTAAAGAGGGGATGGACATCTTCCAGACCTCATACCTAGGGTCTTCGCTCCCCAACCAGTTCAAATAGCTTTAACCTGCAATCGAGAGGGGTGAATCCCCCCTCGATTTCGCACGCGAACATTCCACACTTCGTGCTCATGTTCTTACGACCGGCAAATGAATTTGCATGAAAGCATGCATTCGCTTGCCGTTCTTGTGCTACAAATAACTATCTTCTTGCCTCGAAGCAGTATAATTACCGTTCAGGCTCCCCTTAACCCCGCAACCAGTTCAAACAGTTTTCTTCTTGCCTTGAAGTAGTCCTGGCTCAAATCCACCCGGCTATTATTATTAGCAACGATTTCCCTGGTATAATCCACATTCATATCCGATATCAGCCTGCCAGGCCTCTTAGACATTACAACCACACGGGTGCCCAAAACCAGGGCCTCATCGATGTCATGGGTAATGAAGAATATGGTTTTCCTGGAGCCGTCCCAGAGACTCCTAAGGAAGTCTTGCATTTCCTCACGGGTTAGTGCGTCTAGAGCTGAAAAGGGCTCATCCATCAGAATGATCTCAGGATCATTAATTAAGGTTCGTCCGATACTGACCCGCTGCCTCATTCCACCCGACAGCTCGTAAACCCGGCTCTCGGCGAAATCCGCAAGTCCCATGCGCTCCAGCATTTCATCTGCCTTCTCCCTGATTTCCGCCTTGCCCAGTCCCCTCATTCTGAGGCCATAATCAATATTGGAACGGACATTTAGCCATTCAAATAGATTATCCTTTTGAAATACCACACCTCTATGCCAGTCCACCCCTTTAATCTCCTCCCCCTCCAGAAGAATTCGGCCGGAGGAGGGCTTCTCAAAACCGGCAATCAGCTTGAGAAGTGAGCTTTTGCCACAGCCCGAGGGACCAATGACACAGACAAATTCATTCTCATGTATCCTTAAATTGATATCCTCCAGAGCATTGACATTCCCTGTCTTACTCTCATAGGTGAGGTTGATTTTTTCCAGTTCCAGCAAAGGCTTATCCTGGGTCACTTGGGCCGCATCCGCCATATTCCACTCCTATCCCACTTTTGAAAAGGCGGAAAGAGGCATTGGACTAACCCCTTTCCGCTATTTATATTACTTTGAAAGAGCCTAATAAAGAGATATCCCCTGCTTTCAGGCCCAAATCTGCCCGCCCCGGCAAAAACGGTTTTCTTGTGTCACACAAACGGACTTCCAACGCTACAAACATACTTCTTCAGCACAAGGCGGTTTTCCTGCGTCACAAAGGGCTTCCCAAGCACAAGGCGGTTTTCCTGCGCCACAAAGGGTTTCCCAAGCGCAAGGCGGTTTTCCTGCGCCGTTGACGCAAATCCCACCCGGAAGACGGAAATCCTTCCGCTTTACTTCAATGCCGCCTCAATGTAGGAGCCATCCACGGAGTCCACGAATACAGACAGTTCCGGCACAGAATCTATGCTGCCCTGCTCCTTGAGGAAGTCAGCGGCACTCTTCAGGATATCCACAGTGACCGGATGGTCCATGCCATCCGCCAGGCCAAAGTAATCAGGTCCCGCCTGATCTTCCCCGGTAGGATAAATGAATCCCTCCGTCTGTCCCATGCAGTCTTCCTTACTAATAGATGCCGTCTCCGCCATTTCGGAAACCGCCTTATCCTTATCCGAATTATACAAATCCACGGCATAAATCTGGGCCTTGACATAATTGGTGACCACATCCGGATACTTATCCGCAAAAGTCTTGCTGACCACCGCCAGATCCGCAGTCACAATACCCTTGGCTGAGAGCTCCTCTCCTCCAATAACCAGCTTTCCTCCGGCCTTTACAAGCTCTGCCAGAACCGGATTCCAGACATAGGCAGCATCGATGTCCCCCCTGGTCCAGGCCGCAAAGATGTCATCCGGCTGCATATCCAAAAGCTCCACATCGGAGGGAGACACCCCCTCCTGCGCCATAGCATTCTGAAGGCTGTAATGGGCTGTAGATGCAAAGGGTGTGGCCACCTTCTTGCCGACCAAATCCTTTACGCTTTCAATGCCGGAATCCTTTGTCACCGCCAATGACTCCGCAGAGCCAATTACATCATGATACCAAATAACCTTATAGCCCATGTCCTTTGAAATACCGATGGATGCCGGAGAAGTCCCTATTGAGGCAAAGTCCAGAGAACCGCTGGCAAAGGCCCTATTTACATCCGCACCGGAATCAAACTGTACCAGATTCACCTTTGTGCCCAGATACTTCTCATACAGATTCTCGGTCCGAACCAAAAGCTCCGGGGTAATCAGAGTCTGAACTCCAATTGTTACCACATCCGGCACTTCCGATGACGTAGCTTCTCCACCCTTACTCTCACTGGTAGCGGCCTTATCCTGGCTTTCCGCGCTCCCTGCCGGGGCCGTAGCACCGCCGCAGGCCGTCAGCCCCATCACAAGGAGCGATAGAAATATTGCCGCAAATTTCCGCTTCCCGTCCCATTTTCCTGATGTCATAATACTCATCCTCCTTTTTTCTTCTGCTTAGGCTAGGGAATGTTTATTTCTAATAAGTTTTAAGCCTTCCCTTCCCAATGTACTACTGCTTTCTCAATGGAAAGAATTACGAGATTCAAGAGAATCCCTGTGATACCCATGAGGATTACCCCCATGAAAACCACGTCCGACCGAAGCCAGTTGGACGCGTCCAACACCATCCAGCCAATTCCGGTTTTTGCGGCTACCATCTCGGCTGCAACCAATGTTGTATATTCCACTCCTACCGCCGTCCGGATTCCCGTGAAGATATCCGGAAGCGCAGCAGGGAATACTACATGTATAAATGTCTGCCATTTAGAGGCCCCCAGCATCTGGGAAGCCCGTATATAATCAGGATTGATGCGCCGGACTCCTGAAGAGCAGGCAATATAAATCGGCGCGAATCCCGCCAGATAGAGCAGTGTAATCTTAGAGCCCTCCGATATTCCAAGCCACAGGACCAGAAGTGTGTAATAGGCCAGGGGAGGAATGGGCCTGTAGAACTCTACAATCGGATCCATTAAATGCCTGGCAAGGGGCAGGTAACCGCTCAATAGCCCCAGAGGTACTGCGGTGATGATGGACAGAAGGAAAGCAATTCCAAGTCTTTGTCCGGATGCCAATAAATGCACGAAAAGACTGTCTTTATTAGTGCCATAGCCATTTGTGACCACATCCACAAAACTATTCCAAACCGCCTCAGGCGAGGGCAGAATCACATCGGAAACGCCCCCTCTTGTGGCCAGATACCAAATAGCAAAGATTACTGCCACTAGACCAATATGGATAAATACCCCAAGCTTTCTGTTTCCTTCTCTATTCTTCGCCGCAGAGTCCATGTCTAGAATACTCTCCCATCTCCCACATAATAAATCCTGCTAAGGCATTTAACGCCAGGTATTGCTTTCACTGCCTTCAAAAAATGCCCTATCCGCCTTCTATTCCGGTCTCATCTTTTTCTCCGCTTTCCCAGAGGAAGCTCAATCATTTCGCCCATCTTTTCATTGGCTTCCGGCGGATCCCAGCGGTCAATGCCGTTTGTAGGCGTAAATGTGAGTTCACCGAAATAGATTTTGCCCTCAATATCATATAAATCAACCCTGACATAGAGGAAGGGCTCTGCCAGTTTTTCCGCAATGGCCAAAAGCTCATCCAGATTGTCAGGTCTCTTCATCTCCTCCTCATATCTGGGATTGGTATAGGAAATCTCTGTCTTTTTCCAATCCACCGTATAGAAGGCATTCCGGGCCAGATGAGTTTTCCAGTCCCTGTCCCCAACTACCTGAATAATTAAAGGGCGCCCCTTGCAGCAGTGAATCTTGAAGTCATGTAAATTCCCGTCTTTTTCTGCCATGAACTTTTCAGCCAGAATTTTTCTGGGAATATCCAGATACTGAACCTCCATTCCGAAATAACCGAAGGGATAATCGACCCAGCTATCCAGATCTTTTTTTAGTTTTTTGAAGTTTAATTTCTGCTTATCCTGAACAATTATGTTTCTTCCGCTGCCGGTATTGCTCTTGAGCACAAATCGGCTGGGCAGGCTTGCGAAATCGATTTCCTCATACCTATCCCAGACCCCCAAAAGGGGAATTAGTATATCCTCTCCCACTTTATCCTTCACATATTCGCGAACCCGGTACTTATCGGAGCAGATTTCCTTTTCGTGAGAGCGGTCATGGAGTTTTAGCCATTGCACCTTGTCATTAAAGGTTTCCGGCCTCTCTATGAAACGGCTATCCCTGCCTCCCTTAATCTCATACCAAATCCGTAACTCCCTGGGATACTCCTCCTCCGGCAGGTCACGGTAGTAGTGATTATAGAGGTATTTGGAAAGATCGAATTCCATGAGGCCTATTTTGTGTAGAAAGGCCAACAAAAATCCCACGGGTCCAATTCTCCGGAGATAGTAGGTTATGGTCCTGGACACAAGGCTTCTCTTCTTCCTGCCTGTGGACAAAGCTGCCCCGGATCCGGTCCCGGGAGAAGACACTTCCGTCATATTATCCCTCTGTACCTGCCTTAAGGAATTAGTTTCAGCTTTTGATGCTGTCCCGGCCTTACCCGCATTCCTGCCGGGCCTCACCCTCCACTGCTCCAGAAAAAGGGAGGGCGACTGCAGGAGAGCCGACATATATTGAAATAAAGCCTTGCCATAGAGCCAGGGGCAGGACGCCCCCGCACCCATCCTGTTATAATGGGCATAATGAAAGATTACATTGAATTTCGCTGCACTGTCCCTGTCTATATCTTTTTTGTACTTTTCATAAACCAGCTTATGGGCCGCAAGACATTTCTCCCAGTTCTCCGAAATCTGATGGCCGGGATCGTGACACTTATGATAGATATAGAGGCACTTGGGAATACCCCGGACAGGATATTTCCTGGCTATTCTGATCCACATCTCATAGTCCTGCCTGGCGGGCAGGGTCTCATCAAAAAGTCCCACCCTATCAAAAACCGTCTTTCTAATCATGGCCTGAGAGGTGGTTCCGATAATATCCCCACGCAAAAGCTGGCGATAGGTCGCCCTCTTATGAAACTTATCCCCCCAAATCACTTCCGGTTTCGCATTGGCAAGACCGTCCCAGAGCCTATAACCGTCGCAATAGCACATTCCTATCCCGGAATCCTCTTCTAGGCACTGGGACTGGAGGAAAAGCTTTTCCGGAACCCATTCGTCATCGTCATCCAGGAATGCGATATACTTTCCCCCGGCATTTCTTATCCCGGTATTTCTAGCCTTTTGCGCTCCATTGCCACCCTCTGTGGACAAAAGCCTGACGGAGGGATATTGGGAAGCCAAATCCTGCAGAAGACCGGAGTAATAGGGACCGTCCTCACCCCGGTTATCATCAATCAGGAGAATTTCCAGATTAGGATAGGTCTGGCAAAGGACACTCTTCAGGGCCCGCTCCACCACTTCTTTCTCCCGTCTATATGTGGTTATAACGCAGCTAATCAGCGGTTTATCCATTCAAATCCTCATTTCTACTACTATCTCACAGGCTTTTCCGGGGTTAATTGCTGCTGCAGGGTTCCCTTCACAAGCTCTTCGCGTCCAATCCCCCGGGCTTCACCGTGATTTTCAGTCCGTGGTCGCAATAATTATAGGCATCTCCGTAAGATCCGCCGCAGTGATGACCCCTATCCTGCATACCTAAATGCTGTCTGATCCCCGTTCTGCATACCTAAATACCGTCTCTATTCCATCGGACTCCCGGCTGTCACCTGTTCCCCGGGCTTCACCGTGATTTTCAGTCCGTGGTCGCAATAATTACAGGCATCCCCGTAAGATCCGCCGCAGTGATGACCCCCCATCCTGCATACCTAAATACCGTCTCTATTCCATCGGACTCCCGGCTGTCACCTGTTCCCCGGGCTTCACTGTGATTTTCAGCCCGTGGTCGCAATAATTACAGGCATCCGCATAATCACTCAATAGATAGCGGAGAAATTCCTTTCGGAACTGGGTCCTGGTCCTTTTACTGCGAATGTTGAATTCATCATGACTGCTCTTCATATAACCCAGGTCAGATAAATGGGCCCCACGGGCACATAGATAGAACTTCCCCTTCAAAAGGGTCCGGCAGTACTTGGATGAAAAGCATTCCTGATACTCCTTGCAAAGCTGCTTTCTCCCCTTTCCCCTGTACTCCGTGCCCCCGGGCTTGACCCAAGATACCACCTTGTCAGGTACACTGGCAATACCGTGCTCCACCAAAAGGGCATGAAGCTTTTCTACCTTTTGGGTTTTCACGCCATAATCGCTGATTTGTACCACAACCTTGGGATGGCTTAGCTTTTGAAGCAATTCCTCCGAGGGCAGAATGGTGCCATTGGTTGTTAGGGAAATGTAAAGGATCTTGGGATTATCCAGAACCGCATCCAATACCTTTCCCAAATGCGGATAGAGAAAAGGCTCCCCTCCGATTAATGTCAGCTTGACAATGAGATCGGATGCGGAGATTAGTCTCTTAATATCCCAAAGCACTTCCTTTAAGGGAATGTCATAGGGCTTTCGGTAGCAGGGCATTAGATTATTACAATTAATGCACTTGAGAGAACACTTGGTGGTTAGAACAATTACTGCATCCGAAAGCACCACGGGATCCTTCCTCATAAAGGAGCGAATCAGCTTGAAATAGGGCTTGGGACCCTTCTTTCCGGGAATAATATTCAATAATTCATTAAAACAAGGCTTTACAATTCTATCAAAATAACTTGCCATAATATCCTCTTTTAATTATTCATCATTTTCAGGCCGTCCCCGCCCCGGCTAAAGCGGCCCGGAGCACCCATATTCTCCGACTAAACTCCGGACATCAGCCGGAACCTGTCGGCGGTGAAGTTCATTAGCTAATGCGGCCCGGAGCACCCATATTCTCCGACTAAACTCCGGACAGCAGCCGGAACCTGTCGGCGGGGAAGGGCATTAGCTAATGCGGCCCGGGTCACC
>JAILCB010000225.1 GCA_024680595.1 Lachnospiraceae bacterium
CGAGCGTATGACCACCCAGGATCTGACCACCATTACGCCCCAGGCCCTTATTAATATAAAGCCTGTGACAGCGGCCGTGAAGGAGTTCTTTGGTTCCTCCCAGCTGTCTCAGTTTATGGACCAGAATAACCCTCTGTCTGAGCTTACCCATAAGCGCCGTCTTTCTGCTTTGGGACCCGGCGGTCTTACAAGAGATCGGGCAGGCATGGAGGTTCGGGATATTCACTATTCCCACTACGGCAGGATGTGCCCGGTAGAGACTCCTGAAGGCCCCAATATCGGACTGATTAACTCTTTGGCCTGTTTTGCCAGGATTAATGAATATGGCTTTATTGAGGCTCCTTATCGCAAGATTGATCACAGTGACCCGGAGAATCCCGTGGTCACCGATGAGGTCGTTTATATGACCGCGGACGAGGAAGATAATTACCATGTGGCCCAGGCTTCTGAGCCTTTGGATAGCGAGGGCCATTTTGTACACCGTATGGTTTCCGGCCGTTATAAGGATGAGACTCAGGAATATGAGCGGAATATGTTTGAATTCATGGATGTTTCGTCGCGTCAGGTCTTTTCCGTGGCTACGACCCTGGTACCTTTCCTGCAGAATGATGACCCCACCCGTGCCCTGATGGGATCGAACATGCAGAGACAGGCGGTTCCCCTTTTGGTTACGGAGAGCCCTGCTGTTGGTACGGGTATGGAGAGGAAGGCTGCCGTCGACTCCGGCGACTGCGTTGTTTCGGAGAAGGACGGAAGGGTAGCATATACAGATGCCGGGAAGATTATCATCGAGAATGATGACAGCACCAAGAATGAGTATATCCTTCAAAAGTTCATGCGGTCCAATCAGTCTAACTGCTATAACCAGAAGCCCATTGTGAAAAAGGGAGATCGGGTGGAGGCAGGAGAGGTCATTGCGGATGGCCCTTCTATCTGCAACGGAGAGCTTTCACTGGGAAAGAATCCCCTTATCGGTTTCATGTCCTGGGAAGGATATAATTATGAGGATGCCGTACTTTTGAGTGAGCGTCTGGTGGAGGAGGATGTCTATACCTCCATCCATATAGAGGAGTATGAGTCAGAGGCCAGGGAAACCAAGCTGGGACCTGAGGAGATTACCAGAGATATTCCCGGCGTCGGCGAGGATGTATTAAAGGATCTGGATGAACAGGGTATTATCCGTATTGGTGCGGAGGTCCGCTCCGGAGACATCCTGGTTGGAAAGGTGACACCTAAGGGCGAGACCGAGCTGACTGCGGAGGAAAGGCTGCTGAGAGCGATTTTCGGCGAAAAGGCCCATGAGGTAAGAGATACCTCTCTCCGGGTGCCTCACGGCGAGTTCGGAATTGTGGTAGACGCCAAGGTCTTTACCCGTGAGAATGGGGATGAACTGGCTCCCGGCGTTAATGAAGCGGTTCGCATCTATATTGCCCAGAAGAGAAAGATTCAAGTGGGCGACAAGATGTCCGGCCGGCATGGAAATAAGGGTGTGGTATCCAGAATCCTGCCTGTCGAGGATATGCCTTATCTGCCTAACGGCAGACCGCTGGATATAGTGCTGAATCCTCTGGGCGTGCCTTCCCGTATGAATATCGGTCAGGTTTTGGAGATTCATCTTTCTCTGGCGGCAATGGCTCTGGGCTTTAATATCTCCACCCCCGTTTTTGACGGCGCCAATGAGGTGGATATCGAGGATATGCTGGAGCTGGCCAATGACTATGTCAATACAGAGTGGGAGGAGCTCGAGGCAAAGTACAAGGACACTCTCCTGCCTGAGGTCATGCAATATCTCTACGACAATAGGGATCATAGAAAGGTATGGAAGGGAGTCCCCATCAGCAGGGACGGCAAGGTTCAGCTTCGGGACGGCAGGAGCGGCGAGTATTTCGACTCCCCCGTTACCATTGGACACATGCATTACCTGAAGCTTCACCATCTGGTAGACGACAAGATCCATGCCCGTTCTACGGGACCTTACTCACTGGTAACACAGCAGCCTTTGGGCGGAAAGGCCCAGTTTGGCGGACAGAGATTCGGAGAAATGGAGGTTTGGGCACTGGAGGCCTATGGCGCCGCCTATACCCTGCAGGAGGTTCTGACAGTCAAGTCCGATGATGTCATTGGGCGTGTCAAGACCTACGAGGCTATTATCAAAGGGGAGAATATTCCTGAGCCCGGAGTTCCCGAGTCCTTCAAGGTTCTGCTAAAGGAGCTTCAGTCCCTGGGACTGGACGTCCAGGTCCTCAGAGAGGACGGCAGCGAGGTGGAAATCGGTGAGAATGTGGACTATGGCGAAACAGATATGCGGGCAATCTTAAATGATGATCATGCCATTAAACAGCAGGAAAATTATGCAAATTACGGCTATCAGATTAAGGAGAGACAGGAGAGGAATGGCCGTGATGAGCTAGTCGATGTGGAGGAGCCCTTAAGTGACGGGGGAGACTCTTCAGATGACGATTACGATGATAATTATGATGACAGCTATTCTGATACCTATGATGAGGATAATGAGCCTGTTATGTCATAATAGAAGGATCGTAGTCAGATAAAGCTGATTTTCTGTAAATTGACATGGCTTCGGGAGACGGGCGATGAGCCTATAGGCAAAATAGCCTGACCCGTATCATATAAAGGAGCATATATGCAGGATAACAATAAGCAGTCCGAATACCAGCCGTTGACTTTTGACGCGATTCGCATTGGCCTGGCATCCCCTGAAAAGATCAGGGAGTGGTCCCATGGAGAGGTAAAAAAGCCTGAAACCATTAATTACAGGACTTTGAAGCCCGAGAAGGACGGCCTGTTTTGCGAAAGGATCTTTGGACCCAGCAAGGACTGGGAATGTCATTGCGGAAAGTACAAAAAGGTCCGCTATAAGGGCGTGGTCTGCGATCGATGCGGTGTGGAGGTGACCAAGTCCTCTGTCCGCCGCGATAGAATGGGGCATATTGAGCTTTCTGCTCCGGTATCCCATATCTGGTATTTCAAGGGAATTCCCAGCAGGATGGGACTGATTCTGGATCTTTCTCCCAGGGTACTGGAGAAGGTGCTGTATTTCGCACAGTACATTGTCCTGGATCCTTTGGATACAGAGCTGAAATACAAGCAGGTACTGACTGAAAAGGAATACCAGGAGGCCAGAGCGAAATACAAGGATAGTAAATTCCGCGTAGGAATGGGGGCAGAGGCCGTTCAGGAGCTGCTCCGCTCAGTGGATTTGGACCAGGAATCCGAAAAGCTTAGAGAGGAATTGCATGACAATTCCGGACAGAAGCGGGCAAGGGCCATCAAGAGACTGGATGTGATTGAGGCTTTCAGGAACTCTGATAATAAACCTGAGTGGATGATTATGAATTGTATTCCCGTCATCCCCCCGGATCTGAGACCTATGGTACAGCTGGACGGCGGCAGATTCGCCACCTCCGATTTGAATGACCTCTACCGCAGGATCATTAACCGGAATAACCGGCTGCAGAGGCTGTTGGAGCTGGGAGCCCCTGATATTATTGTGAGAAATGAGAAGAGGATGCTGCAGGAGGCCGTTGATGCCCTCATTGATAATGGGCGCAGAGGCCGTCCCGTGACAGGACCCGGCAGCCGGGCCCTCAAGTCCCTTTCAGATATGCTCAAGGGCAAGGGCGGCAGATTCCGTCAGAATCTGCTGGGAAAGAGGGTCGACTATTCCGGCCGTTCTGTTATCGTGGTCGGACCGGAGCTGAAGATTTGGCAGTGCGGTCTTCCCAAAGAGATGGCAATCGAGCTTTTCAAGCCCTTTGTCATGAAGGAGCTGGTGGCGAACGGTACCGCCCCTAATATTAAGAGTGCAAAGAAGAAGGTGGAGCGGGTGGAGACCGCGGTCTGGGATGTCCTGGAGGAGGTTATCAAGGAGCATCCTGTTATGCTGAACCGGGCCCCGACCCTGCATAGACTTGGAATTCAGGCTTTTGAGCCGGTGCTGGTAGAGGGTAAGGCTATCAAGCTGCATCCTCTGGCATGTACAGCCTTCAATGCCGACTTTGACGGGGATCAGATGGCTGTCCACCTGCCCCTTTCAGTGGAGGCTCAGGCGGAATGCAGATTCCTCCTGCTCTCCCCCAATAACCTGCTAAAGCCCTCAGATGGTGGACCGGTTACGGTTCCCACCCAGGATATGGTTTTGGGAATCTATTATCTGACTCAGGCAAGAGAAGGAGAGATCGGAGAGGGTAAATGCTTTAAGGGCATTGAAGAAGCCATAATGGCTTATACCA
>JAILCB010000236.1 GCA_024680595.1 Lachnospiraceae bacterium
GGCCTGAGATGTGGGCGAAGCCGGAATCGAGAGGGGGGGCTCCCCCTCTCGATTAGGCTAGGAGCCAAAGTCTCGTGGGCGTGCTTGGACGCCAGAGAGACCTTGGCGACAGCACATCATCGAAGGCCGGAAGGGCCTGAGATGTGGGCGAGGCCGGAATCGAGAGGGGGGCTCCCCCCCTCTCGATTAGGAAATTCTCCCCTTGACGATCGGGAGATGGGGTGTTATAGTACCTAATAGTAACTTATTGAGTGGGCTTTTCCGAGCCCACTCTCTTTATGTGTGAAGCTAGGACCAATGTCTCGCGGGACCTTGGCGACAGCCTAACATCTCAGGCCCGGAGGGAATATGAACAGACAGCAGATTGAAAAGAAATTTGCGGATATCGTGCGTCCAGTCGCTGAAAATAATGATTTTTCCCTAATTAAGACCGAATATGTGCAGGAGGGCGGGAATTATTTTTTGCGGGCCTTCCTGGATAAACCCGGAGGAATAACAATTGACGATTGTGTCCTGGTCAGCAGAATTGTCAGTAAGCAGTTGGACAAAGAGGACTTTATTGAGGAGGCCTATACTATGGAGATAAGTTCGCCCGGATTCATGAGTGAACCGGAAAATGGGCTTACAGAAGGAGATGCAGATTCATGAGAAGAAAAAAGGCTGAGGAAGTATCTGAAAATTCAAATGGAGTAAATGAAGAGCTTTTACAGGCCCTGATTATTCTGGAAAAAGAAAAGAATATTAAAAGGGAGACTCTGTTTGAGGCCATTGAAAACTCACTTATGACTGCGTCTGAAAGGCACTTTGGGCGGGCAGACAATATTCATTGTGAGATCGACCGGGAAACCTGCAAGTATTTCTTGTATGCTGAAAAGACCGTGGTGGAGGAAGTTATGGATCCTCTTCTGGAGATTAGCCCTGATGACGCAGTGAAGATTGACCCCAAGGTTAATATAGGCGATACTGTAAAGGTTGAACTGAAAAGCAAGGAATTTGGCCGTATTGCGGCTATGAATGCAAAGAACCTGATATTGCAGACTATCCGCGAGGAAGAGCGTAATGCTGTCTTTAATGAATTCAGCGGGAAAGAGCATAATATCGTTACCGGTACCGTGCAGCGCTTTATTGGGAAGAATGTCAGCATAAATCTCGGCAAAACGGATGGCTTTCTGTCCGAGAATGAACAGATTCGGGGAGAGAACCTGCAGCCCAATGACAGAATCAAGGTTTATGTTCTGGAGGTAAAGAATTCCAACAGAGGTCCCAGGATTCTGGTGAGCCGCACCCATCCTGAGCTAGTCAAATGCCTTTTTGAGAATGAGGTTACAGAGGTTAGCGATGGCGTGGTGGAGATTAAGGGGATTTCCAGAGAGGCGGGTTCCAGAACCAAGATTGCCGTTTGGAGTAATAATCCGGACGTGGATGCCGTAGGTGCCTGCGTCGGCATGAATGGCTCCAGAGTTAATGCGGTGGTGGATGAGCTGGGCGGTGAAAAGATAGACATTGTGAATTGGGATGAGAATCCCGCTATTTTCATAGAGAATGCCCTTTCTCCCGCAAAAGTGGTTTCGGTTATTGTGGATGGCGATGAGAAGACAGCAAAGGTGGTTGTTCCTGATTACCAGCTTTCTCTGGCCATCGGAAAGGAAGGACAGAATGCCCGTTTGGCGGCCCGTCTGACTGGATACAAGATCGATATTAAGTCCGAAACCCAGGCTAAGGATGCTCATGGCTTCCGGATGGAGGACTATCTGGATGATGAGGATGAGTATGATGAGGGAGAGGACTTCGAAGAAGGCGGATTTGAGGAAGAGTTTGACGAAGCCGAATTAGAGGAAGGCGCAGAAGAGCCGGAGGCTGAGGAAGCTGATATTGATTTAGATGAAGCCGATGCCGAAGAGGCAGATTTAGAGGAAGATGACGGTGAAGAGGCGGAGACTGAGGAGGACGAATCCGACGGAGATGAGGCCGAATTGAAGTAGAGGCTACTGAATAAGCGGAAGCCGAAGACGGGTCCGGCGGACATTGAGACAGGGAATGATGGGTTCCGGGGAGTATGACGGAGAGCCAAAGGTATCCCCGGCAGTACCTGTCTGATAAGTAGAATACCTGAGAAAAAGACACTTATTATTACATTCAGCTTTATTAGCTGCATCGGAGTCCGGAAAGATGTCAAAAGGAAAGAAAACCGTTACCAGGAAATGTGCCGGTTGCGGAGAAATATATCCGAAGGATGAGTTGATTCGGATTGTCAGAGAACCGTCCGGAGAAATCAGTCTTGACTCAACAGGAAAGACGGCAGGGCGAGGGGCATATCTGTGCAGCAAGCAGGAATGCCTGGAGAAGGCCGTGAAGAGGAAAGGACTGGAGCGTTCTCTGAAAGCACCCATTGGACAGGATATTTATGAAAGACTAAGAGAAATTTTAGGAAAGTATGCAGAATAGAATTGATTCTCTGATAGGTCTCGCCACCAGGGCCGGCAGAACGGTCAGCGGCGAGGATACTGTGATTAAGTCCGTTCGGGACGGAACCGCACGGGTAGTGTTTATTAGTGCGGAAGCGTCGGCTGGGACAAGGAAAAAATTTCAGGACAAATGCACCTACTATGGGGTGCCCTACTATATCCGGGGCTCTTTGGAAGAGCTGGGGAAGGTGACAGGTAAGCCTTTCCGGGCTGTAGTAGCGGTGACGGATCAGGGGTTTGCAAATGAATTGATAAATATTCTGTCTGGGGGAGGGTGAAGCTGAATGGGAAAAATACAGGTCTTGAAACTTACAAAGGAATTAAAGGATAAGGGCATAGATATTACCAATAAGGATATCGTTGGATTTTTGAATGAGAAAGGCGTCAGCGTGACCAATCATATGAGTTCGATTGAGGAGTCCCAGGCAGAGATGGTTCGGGAAAATTTTGAGAAGAAGACAACCGTAAGCGGTGAGAAAGCCATAGCCGCAGAAAAGGACGGTGGTGTACAGAGGACAGCTTCTGTGGAGAAAGCGAAGAGCTCTGAAAAGTCCTCATCCACAGATAAGACTGGAAACGCTGGTGATATGGCTTCCGGAGAAAAGTCCAAAGGCTCGGAAAAGGCCGGGGGTCAGAAGCAGGGCCGGTCCGAAGAGGGAAAGAAATCGGAGGGGCAGAAGACTCCCAAGAAGAAAAAGCATATTATTGTTGCTACTAATAATAATGTCAGCAGGGGAAACAGCGGGCGTTATAATAATAGCAATAATAGCGGCGGCGGCCGTCAGATCGTCAGTATCCGCAATGGAAAGATCGAGCAGCCTAAGACCAGAAAACCCTTTAAGCATACTGAGGTGGCGTCACCTGAGGCTTTGGGGCTGAAACGGGATAATTCTGTGGAAACGGAATTGCCGGTTCAGAACAAGCCGGCTGAAGGGAATACGGTTGAGGAAAAGGCGGTTTCTAAGGATACCCAGCAGAATGTGGCTGAGACAAAGGCAAGTGTCCAGGATAAGGCAGTTAATAAAGACAAGACTGCCCCTGAGAAGGCAGCTGCAGAAAAGAGTGCGGAGAAGCCTGCAGCAGAGAAGCCTGTAGCAGAGAAGTCCGCATCAGAAAAGTCTGCATCAGATAAACCTGCGTCAGAGAAGCCTCAGTCAGGAAAATCCTCTCAGGAGAAGAAGTCTGCGCCTGCTTCTGATTCCAAGAAAGCCGGCAGCTCTTCTGAAACCAAGAAGGAACCCGAGCGGAAGATTTTTGGAAATGTCTATGCCAATATGGCAAATAACAATAATAACAATTCGGGCCGTCAGGCCAATACGGCTAAGGGTGGCAGAACTTCGACCGGTGGTAGTGTCAGATCCGGAAACGGACAGGGAAGGAGCAACTATGGCAATCGGGAAACGCAAGGCAGAACCGGGCGGTCTTTCGGGTCGAATCAAGGGAATTTCAACCGGAATGGATCGTTTCCTCAGACTGGCGGCCATGCTGCTGGGGGCGGCGGCGGTCGTTCGGGCGTTCAAAGAGGCGGCCAGAGACAGGGTTCCTTCGCAGCGAACCAGGGCGGCCGTGGAAGCTTTGAAAGCAGTGCGCCGGCCAAAGGACAGCAAGGACGCAGATCCGATGCCGACAGGAGAAGACAGTCTGAAGCCCGCAGAAGAAAGGACGCAGCCTTAGAGGCCAGCTTAGAGGAGAATCAGAAGAGCCGTAAGTTTAATCCTCATGGCTTCCATAAGCCTGCACCTGTCGAAAAACCCAAGGAAGAGGAAATCAAGGTCATTAGCCTTCCCGATGAGATCGCGGTTTGCGACCTGGCAGAAAAGATGAAGATTCAGTCTGCCGCAATCGTGAAGAAGCTTTTCCTGGAGGGACGGGTAGTTACCCCGAATTCGGAACTGACCTATGAGGAGGCGGAGAATATAGCCGCCGAATATGATATTCTCTGCGAACATGAGGAAAAGATTGATGTCATTGCAGAGCTTCTGAAGGAGGAAGAAGAGGACGAGGGCAATATGCGTAAGCGTCCGCCTGTGGTCTGTGTTATGGGACATGTTGACCATGGTAAAACCTCCCTTCTGGACAAAATCCGTTCGACCCATGTCACGGAGAAGGAGTCCGGCGGTATTACCCAGGCCATTGGAGCCTATATGGTGGGAATTAAGGGTCAGAAGATCACATTCCTGGATACTCCCGGTCACGAGGCCTTTACGGCCATGCGTATGCGCGGCGCCAATGCCACGGATATTGCGGTGCTGGTTGTTGCCGCCGATGACGGCGTGATGCCTCAGACCATTGAGGCCATTAATCATGCCAAGGCCGCAGGCGTAGAAATTATTGTGGCCATTAATAAGATTGATAAGCCGGAGGCCAATATCGACAGGGTTAAGCAGGCTCTCTCAGAGTATGAGCTTATTCCAGAGGAATGGGGCGGTTCCACTGTTTTTGTACCGGTTTCAGCAAAGACCGGGGAGGGAATTGACCAGTTACTGGAAATGATTCTCCTTTCTGCGGATATTATGGAGCTGAAGGCGGATCCCAACCGTCAGGCCAGAGGCCTTGTCATCGAGGCCAGACTGGACAAGGGAAGAGGTCCCTGTACTACTATTCTGGTACAGAAGGGAACCCTTCGCGTGGGAGATTTTGTGGCGGCAGGGTCCTGCCATGGCCGAGTCAGGGCTATGCTGGATGAGCATGGAAAACGGATAAAGGAGGCTACTCCTTCCACTCCTGCTGAAATACTTGGTTTGGATGATGTTCCTGAGGCCGGGGATATTTTTGTCTCACCTGAGACCGACAAGGAGGCTAAGTCCTTTGCGGAGACCTTTAAGTCCCAGCACAAGAGGGATATGCTGAGTGAGAATAAGCAGAGGATGTCCCTGGATGACCTCTATTCTCAGATTAAAGAGGGCGATCTAAAGGAATTCAATGTCATTATAAAGGCGGATGTTCAGGGCTCTGTGGAGGCTTTGAAGTCATCTCTTCTGAAGATCTCTAATGAAGAGGTTGCTTTGAAGGTGATTCACGGCGGCGTCGGTGCCATTAATGAATCCGATGTAAGCCTTGCCTCAGCTTCCAATGCTATTATTATTGGCTTTAATGTGAAGCCGGATGTGATGGCAAAGAGCAGCGCGGATCGGCAGAATGTGGATATCCGGCTCTACAAGGTCATTTATCAGGCCATTGATGAGGTGGAGAATGCCATGAAGGGCATGCTGGCACCGGTATATGAAGAGAAGATTATTGGACATGTGGAGATTCGTCAGATCTTTAAGGCCAGCCAGATTGGAAGTATTGCCGGTTCCTATGTGACGGACGGAACGGTAGAACGCGGCTGCAGCTGCAGGATTACCCGTGACGGCGAGCAGATCTTTGAGGGCAAGCTGGCATCCCTGAAGCGGTTCAAGGATGATGTGAAGGAAGTCCGGGAGGGTTATGAGTGCGGTCTGGTATTTGACGGCTTCAATGACCTGAAGGAGCTGGATCAGGTTGAGTGCTACAAGATGGTGGAGGTTGCGAGGACCTGAGAAAGGTCATCGCAGGCCTGAATTGGAATTGAGTCCTGTTAAGTAAGCGGGGACAGATATGAGGGTCTGATAAAGGTCATCGCAGGCCTGAGTAAGAAATTGAGTCCTGTTAAGGCAGTAGGGTCAGAGGAGGTGGAGCGGGCCTTATGAGAAAGAACAGTACGAAGAATAACCGGATTAACGGAGAAGTGGCCAGGGCCCTATCCCAGATCATACGGGATGTAAAGGATCCCAGGGTCGGTCTCATGACCAGTGTGAAGGAGGTCGTGGTGGCTCCCGATCTGAAGACCTGTAAGGTCTTTATCAGTGTTCTCGGAAACAAGAAGGAGTGTGAGGACACTATGGCGGGCCTGAACTCCGCCAAGGGCTTTATTAGACGGGAACTGGCCAGAATTGTGAACCTCAGAAATACACCGGAACTCACTTTCATTCTGGATGATTCCATTGCCTATGGCGTCGATATGTCCAGGCGGATAGATGAAGTGATAAAGACAGATATGGAAGGGGCCTCTGGAGCAGAAGAGGCAGAGGATTAAGGAATTCATGCAGGAAGGGACGGAAATGATTATACTGGATGATTTGCTGCGGGAGGCGGACACCATTGGAATAAGTGGACATGTCCGTCCGGACGGTGACGCTATTGGATCTTCTCTTGCACTATATCTATATATCAAAAAGAATTATTCTGACAAAAAGGTGTATGTCTTTTTGGAGAACCCTTCACAGAAGTTTGCTTACCTAAAGGGCTTGAATGAGATAGCGGATGCCGGTCAGCTTTCCATTAATTTAGATCTCTTTTTTGCCTTGGATTTAGGAGATGAAGAGAGACTGGGAAAGGCCGCGGCCCTATTTAGGACGGCTAAGAAACGGGTCTGTGTGGATCATCATATCAGCAATAAGGGATTTGGGGATCAATATTATATTGATGCAAATGCCAGTTCCACGGCAGAGCTGATTTATCTCCTTATGGATGAGGAGCGGATTGATGAGGATATTGCTAAATGCGTCTATACCGGCATTATTCATGATACCGGAGTCCTGCAGTACTCCAATACCTCCAGACGGACTTTTGAGGTTACGGGTAAGCTGATTGAGTTTGGCTTTGATTTCTCGGAGATCATTGATTCTTCCTTCTATGAGCGCAGCTATAAGCAGAATCTAATATTGGGACGGGTGCTCATGGAGAGTCAGCTGTCGCCGGACGGCAATTGCATTTCCTCTGTGGTGACCCGTCAGATTATGGAGTTCTATGACGCGACATCCCACGATTTGGACGGGGTTGTGAACCAGCTTCTCTATACTAAGGACGTGGAATGCGCAGTTTTGATGTATGAGCCCCGGGATACGGATCCCATTTATAAGGTGTCTCTCCGCTCCCATAATAAGGTGGATGTATCGGTGATTGCCCAGGAATTTGGCGGCGGCGGACACAGGAAGGCCGCAGGTTTCCAGAGGTCAGGGGATCCGGATATTATTCTAAAGGACATTATGACTCTGGTAGATCAGCAACTTCTTCAAAAGAATAGGAATGACAGTGTTTAATGGAATACTGCCGGTCTATAAGGAGGCGGGCTTTACCAGTAATGATGTAGTGATTAAGCTCCGGGGCATTCTCCGGATGAAAAAGATTGGCCATACAGGGACTCTGGATCCTATGGCGACGGGAGTTTTGCCAGTCTGCCTGGGTAAGGGGACAAAGCTCGTGAATCATCTCACGGATACAGATAAGACTTATTCTTGTATTTGTGCGCTGGGAATTACTACGGATACCGAGGATTTGACGGGCAGGGTGATGTCCCTATTGTCGGAAGGAGTGAGTGAGGACCCGGGTCCTTGCGGAATTCCAGACCGGGAGGAAGCTCTATCGGAACCATCCGGCTTCAGGGACCGGGAGGAGGAATCTGATTCTTGCGGAATTCCAGACCGGGAGGAAGCTTTATCGGAACCATCCGGCTTCAGGGACCGGACAGGTCTCACGGAGGATGTGGTCCGGGATGTGGTATCCGGCTTTATTGGCGGCTATGACCAGATTCCACCCATGTATTCCGCCAAGAAGCAGAAGGGGAAAAAGCTCTATGAGCTGGCCCGGCAGGGGATTGAGGTGGAACGGAAACCCTGCCATGTGGAGATTGGCGATATCCGTATAGGGGAAATCGACTTGGGCGGCAGTCCTGAGGCGGCCCTGGATTTTTCTAAGGGAATTTCTGGTAATCTTTCATTTCCCCATATTAGCTTTGAAGTAGATTGTAGCAAGGGCACTTATATAAGGTCCCTTTGCAGGGATATAGGGGAGAAGCTGGGGTGTGGCGCCAGTATGGCTTTTCTGGAAAGGACCCGTTCCGGCGGCTTTTCAAAAAAAGAGGCGCTTAGACTTTCCGATATCCAGATCCTAAAGGACAGAGGGGAGATTGAAGGACATATCCGTCCCATGGAATGGGTTTTCAAGGATCTGCCGGTTCTCTCCGTGGAGGGAAAGCAGGAATTAAGGGTGCGGAATGGAAACGCTTTTGAGGTGCAGGCTCCGGACGGTCGTTACCGGGTCAGGCTTTCAGACGGCTCCTTTGCCGCAGTATATGAGGTTAAACAAAATCACGCTTTATTATGCGGATATTTTCTGATATAGAAGAAATAGAACATCTTTTTTCCAGGGGATTTTCCTCTGCAAAAGAGGAGGGAAGGGGAAAGGCTTTAGCCGCATCGGCGGTTGCCATTGGCAAATTTGATGGTATTCACAGAGGCCATCAGAAGCTCCTTCAAACCATTTTGGATGCCAAAAGGGAACGGGGTCTTCTTTCGGTCGTATTTACCTTTGACCGCCCCATTGCCTCTATTTTTACGGAAAAGGAAATCAAGGTTCTCACAACAAACCGGGAAAAACGGCAGATTTTTGAGGATCTGGGTATCGATGTCTTAATTGAATTTCCCCTAAATCATGAGACGGTGGCCATAGAGCCTGAGGACTTCATTAAGTCCATTCTCATCCGTGGGCTTCATGCCAGAGTGGCGGCGGCCGGGGCAGATTGCAGCTTCGGACATTTGGGACGGGGGGACTTTGCCATGCTAGCCCGGTTTGGGCGCAAGCACCGCTTTGATGCCGTTGAGGTTGAAAAGGTACGCTATGGGGATGAGGTTATTAGCTCCACGTTAATTCGCAGCCATATCGTGAACGGGAATATGGAGATGGCGGAAGAGCTTTTGGGACGGTCATATTCCATTGAAGGAGACATTGGTCACGGCCAGAAGCTGGGCAGCAGTGTTCTGGATATGCCTACAGTGAATATTGTGCCTGCATCGGAAAAGCTTTTGCCGCCTTTCGGGGTCTATTTTTCACGAGTTACTATAGATAAGCAGATCTACCGGGGCATTACTAATATAGGTGTCCGCCCTACGGTTTCAAAGGGCCAAAGGGTAAATGCGGAGACTTTCCTCTATGATTTTGAGGGGGATCTCTATGGAAAGAGCATTACGCTGTCTCTCCTGCATTGGCACAGGGAAGAGCGCAGATTTGCAAATCTGGATGAGCTAAAGACGGAGATGCACAGGGATATGGAATCCGGGGCAGAATATTTCAAAAAGCGAAATTAGTCTTTAACATTATTATATAAGTGATTCGCTAGACTAGAATTCAGGATCTTTCATGGAGCGAAATAATTATTTGGCATTTTGACGAAGTTGATTCGCTGGACTAAAATTCAGGACTTTTCAATTAGCGATAGAAGGTTTTTGAGTTAGGGGGAAGCAATGAATATAGTTTTGGGATTGGCGGGGGGACTCGGTCTATTCTTATATGGCATGAGGCTTATGGGGGACAGTATCGAGCGGGCCGCCGGTACAAATCTTAGGAATATCCTGGAGTCTATCACCAGAAATCCTGTGCAGGGTATGCTGACCGGTCTGGTTTTCACTGCTTTAATTCAGTCATCCAGTGCCTGCACGGTTATGGTGGTTTCTTTTGTGAATTCCGGTCTCATGACCCTATATCAGGCGGCGGGACCGATTCTGGGCGCCAATATCGGTACTACGGTCACATCCCAGCTGGTTTCCTTTAATCTATCCGAAGCGGCACCTATTATTTTGATGATTGGTGTTCTTTGTTCTATGTTTATTAAAAACGCCAGGGCCAGGAAGATTGCTGATGTGGTTATCGGTTTTGGCGTGCTTTTTCTGGGGCTTAGTCAGATGTCCGGAGCCATGCGGTCTATGAAGGATGTGCAGGCAGTGCGGGATATTTTGGGTTCCCTAACCAATCCTGTTCTGGCAGTTCTGGTGGGCGCGGGTCTGACGGCTATTATCCAGAGTTCCTCTGTTACCGTATCTATTCTGCTTCTCATGGCCAATCAGGATCTCATTGGCCTCCCGATTTCCATGTATATTATTCTGGGCTGTAATATCGGAGCCTGTATGAGTGCCCTTTTGGCGGGACTTGCGGGAAGCCGGGACGCAAAGAGAGCTTCCCTCATCCATTTATATTTTAATATCATAGGGACCATTATCGTTTTTATTATCCTGACAGTTGCCATGAATCCTGTGCTGAATCTCATTGGCACAGTTTCTGCCGGGAATCCGGGCAGGACCATAGCCAATGCCCATACCATATTCAAGATTTTCCAGGTGGCCGTGCTGCTGCCTTTCACAAAGCAGATTGTGGATTTGACCTATCTCACGGTGCCCAGGTCCAAGGACGAGGACGGAGTGGATTTCCACAGTCAGTACCAGCTCCAGTATATTGGAGCCAAGGTCATTTTCTCCCCTGCGACGGCTGTGGTGGATGCCACCAAGGAGCTGGAGCGTATGGCCAATCTGGCGGCGGAGAATCTGAATCGGGCCATGAATGCCCTGATTACACTGGATGAAGATGAGATTAATAAAGTCTATGAGATGGAGAAGAATATAGACTTTCTGAACCATGCTATTACAAATTATCTGGTGAAGATTAATCAGACCAACCTGCCTGTGGATGATTTGAAGCAAATCGGCGCCCTTTTCCATGTGGTTAATGATATTGAGCGTATTGGCGATCATGCGGAGAATGTGGCGGATATGGCTAAAGAGCGTATTGAGAAGGGTTCCAAATTCTCTAAGGTTGCGGAAAAGGAGCTGGGCGAATTTCTGGATATGGTTAATCAGATTGTTGCCTGGTCTATTGAAATATTTGCGAAAGATAATGATGAGCATATGCTGGATGTTATCCGTCTGGAGGATGAGATTGATGACATGGAGAGGGATTTGCAGAATCGGCATGTGAAGCGGCTGGAAGCAAATATCTGTACCCCTGAGTCCGGCATGATTTATTCCGATATATTGTCCGGTCTTGAGAGAGTGGCGGATCACGCCACGAATATTGCCTTTGCCATACGTGAGACTGAGAATGAGGACACCACGGCCAGGCAGGTTTCTGTGAAGATTTAATGGAGTGATGGGAATCGGGTAGGGGGCTTATGTCCCTCTACTCAATATGTGCTTTTATAGGGTGATGCTGACCCTATTTGATTTCGAGGTAAAATCTGTTTTGAAGAAAAATATGATTTTTGGAAAATATAGAATCCCCGGAAGGGGCTTTTTTGTCTTATCTTTAGCTCTGGTCATGTCTTTATTGACACCGGATAATGCCAGGGCCGAGCTGCCTTCGATTGCTTCTGCAGGGGCGGGAAAGGTGCTGGATGAGGTTTTTCGGCTTTTTGATACCCGGACTATGACGGAGGATGATCTGGGCGCCGGCGCCGGAGATTTCAATCATCTGGATGTTTCTGTGAATGTTGTGGAAGAGGATGATGGGACCTTTGCCGGATATAAGAATTTGGGTGTGGCTCATGTGGATAATCACCTGAATATCCGGGAAGAGGCGGATGAGAATTCGGAGCTTGTGGGAAAGATGACTAAGAACGCAGGCTGTGAGATTCTGTCCATTTCCGGTAATTGGGCCCATATTAAGTCCGGTAAGGTGGAGGGCTATTGTAAGACAGAATTCCTCTATACCGGAGAAGAGGCAATAAAGGTGGGTATGGAGGCCATGACTTTGATGGCGACGGTGAATACCACCACTCTCTTTGTGCGGGAGAACCCCGATAAGGAGTCTGCGGTTATGACCATGATTCCTATGGGTGAAGAGTACGAGGTTCTGGAGGGTGAGGATGGAGACGCCTGGGTAAAGATAGCGGTGGATGAGGACGAGGGCTGGATTAGTACGGAGTTCATAAAGATGGGCGAAAAGCTGGATCAGGCTATGAGTCTGACGGAGCTCAAGTACGGTCAGGGAATCTCGGATGTGAGGGTGTCTCTTTGTAATTATGCCAAGCAGTTTCTGGGCAACCGCTATGTATGGGGAGGAACGAGCCTTACCAATGGCTGTGACTGCTCGGGCTATGTGCAGAGTCTTTTCCGCAAGTATAATGTTTATCTGCCTAGGACCAGTGCGGCCCAATCTACCGTGGGTACTAAGATTGATCCGTCACAGGCCCAGCCCGGGGATCTTTTCTTCTATGCTAAGTATGGACGTATTAATCATGTGGCTCTCTATATTGGCGGCGGCATGGTTATTAATGCGGCCAGCAGGCGGCTGGGAATCCGCATTAATTCGGCCTATTACAGGAAGCCCGCAGTGGTGAGGAGGGTGCTGGATTGAAGGTTTACAGGGCCTAAGGCGTATTTCTTGCTATAGGTGATTTGCTGTGGTGAGGAGGGTGCCGGATTGATGCGGCTTAGGTGGTTTAGGCGGATTGATGGCCTTACGTTGAGCTGGGTGATGGCCTGCGGAGTTTGAGCCGGTTTTCATGCTATAGGAGGTTTGCTGTGGTGAGAAGGGTTCCAGATTGAGGAGGCTTAGGTGGTTTAGGCGGATTGATGGCCTTACGTTGAGCTGGGTGATGGCCTGCGGAGTTTGAGCCGGTTTTCATGCTACGGGAGGTTTACAGTGGTGAGGAGGGTGCCGGATTGAGGTCTGCAGGGTCTGAGCCGGTTTTCTTGCTACGGGAGGTTTGTAGGGTTTAAGCTGGTTTTCTAGGCTTTTGGGTCTGGCGGCTGCGCACAAAAGGGGTTGAATACAGATGCGGCGAACGAAAGACCATTGAGGAGCTGGCGACCACGTGCAAAAGGGGTTGAAGAGATTTTTTGTGCGTAGTAAAATCAGGAAATCACATGTGCCGGCACTTTCTAGGACGGGGATGTGATGAAAATATATTGTATTAAACGGGTTCAGCCCTATCCGGGACTGATGACCGGCTCTTCAAAGAAGAGAACGGTTTAGGCGGTTGCCGGACACACGGGGCTGAACCGATTTTATTTGGAGGTTAGGAATGCTTGAAGTAAAGAATCTGACTAAGAGGTTTGGTTCTCTGACAGCGGTGGATGATCTCACATTCTCACTGGATAGAGGAAAGATTTACGGTTTTCTGGGTCCTAACGGGGCAGGGAAGTCTACAACCATGAATATGATTACGGGCTATCTGGCACCAACGGAGGGCACCATCACTATTGACGGCAATGATATATTGCGCCATCCCCTGGAGGCTAAGCGGCATATTGGCTATTTACCTGAGGTGCCGCCTCTCTATCCTGATATGACGGTGGGGGAGTATCTGACCTTTGCCGCAGAGCTCAAGGGAATTACAAGGAAAGAGCGTGCTAATGCAGTTTCTGAGGTGATGGACAGGACAGCTACGAAAGAGGTGGCGGATAGGCTGATAAGGAATCTATCCAAGGGGTACCGCCAGAGAACCGGGGTTGCGGAGGCCATGCTGGGCTATCCGGACCTTATTATTTTGGACGAGCCAACGGTGGGACTGGATCCCGCCCAGATTATTGAGATGAGGTCCCTCATCCGGTCCCTTGGAAAGAAGCATACGGTGATTCTGAGCTCTCATATTTTGCAGGAAATCAGTGCAGTGTGCGACCATATTCTGATTATCCACAAGGGCAGGCTGGTGGCGGGAGATACCCCTGAGAATCTCACCCGTTCTCTGGGTGAGATGCGGCAGATGCACCTCACCGCCCGATGTGATGAGAAGAAGGTCAGGAAGCTGCTTGATAAGATTGATGGCATTTCTGATATTAGTTTTGAGGCATCACCTGAGGAGAATACGGTTCATGCCCTGATAGAGAGCAAGGGAAAGGATATTCGGGAGGCTGTTTTCAGGAAGTTTGCGGAGAGCGGCCTGATTATTCTGGAGATGCATTCTGACACCATTTCCCTGGAAGAGGCCTATTTGAAGCTGACAAGTGCCGGGGATGTGAAGGCGGAGGCAGAGGAAGACGGCTCTTTGGAAGGCCAAGTGGGGGCTGACGTTGACGCTGCTGATTCGGGCTTCGGCCAAAGGGAGACTGGCACTGGTGCAGGGGATTCCGGCCAAAGGGAGACCGGCACTGGTGCGCCTGTTTCGGGCTCCCAAGAAGTGAAGAAGGCCGCCGGAGCAGGCGCAGGGGATGGTGACGTTGACGCAGCCGGCTCAGGTGCAGGGGATTCCGGCCAAGGGGAGACCGGCACTGGTGCGGCTGTTTCGGGCTCCCGCGACAAGGAGGTGAGATGAGATGTTTGCCATTATTAAAAAGGAAATCAGGACTTATTTCTATTCCATTACGGGATTTCTGTTTGCCGCGGTTAATCTCTGTGTCATCGGCCTATACTTTCTGGCCGCCAATCTGCTGGGAATGAATCCCTCTCTGGCTCCCGTCATGCAGAGCGTCATTTTCATTCTCCTCATTATGGTCCCCATATTGACCATGAGAATTTTCTCCGAGGAGAAAAGGCAGAAAACAGACCAACTCCTGCTTACGGCCCCCATTCCGGTCTGGAAAATTGTTGTGGGTAAATATCTGGCGGCAATGGCGGTTTTTTGCATACCGGTATTGGTAAGCTGCCTATTCCCCTTTCTCCTACTGCCTTTCGGGCAGGTGGCCTTTGCAGAGAGCTATACGGCCATCCTGGGATATTTCCTCTACGGCGGGGCTGCAATTTCGGTGGGTCTATTCCTATCCGCCATTACAGAGAGCCAGATTATTGCGGCGGTACTCTCCTTCATAGCCCTATTTCTCACCTTCCTAATGTCTGGAATCGTGGGAATTATTAATCAGGGCGGAGGCAATATAGGAAATATCTTTACTATCTTTGACTTTGCCTCCAGACTGGAAAATCTAATGACGGGAATTATTGACTGGAAAGCCATTCTTTATTATATTTCCGTGATCGCCCTCATGCTGTTTTTCACCTATGAGGCGATACAAAAGAGGAGATATCAGGTTTCCAGACACACCCTATCCCTGTCGGTTTATAGTAATGTAACTGCTGTTATTGCTTTTGCCATTGCGGTTTTCGTGAATCTAATCCTGGGGGAGCTGCCCAGCCGGTATACAGAGCTGGATGTGACAAGGGAGGGGCTCTATACTTTGACAGACGAGTCCGTCCGGTTTTTGGATTCGCTGACGGAGGATGTGGACATATATGTGGTAGGAACCCAGGAAATGCTGGAGACCTATAATTTCAAGGAGATGACCTATACCCTGAATCAATACAGTGAACGCTCGCCCCATGTCCACGTGAATTACAAGGATCCCACCCTGGATCCCACCTTTATCCGTCAACTAACTGAGGATCAGGTGACTGTGGGATCTCTCATTGTGGCAAAGGGAGACAGGACCAGGACCATTTCGCCCTATGATATTTATCAGTCTGAAATTGATTATCAGACCTATTCTGAGGTTCGTACGGGATATGACGGTGAAGGACAGATTACTTCTGCTATATCCTTTGTGACCAATGGAGACTTGCCCAAGATTTACTGTATTACGGGACACAGGGAGAAGCAGCTGGCGGATTACCAGTATTTTAGCCAAATGCTGAAAAAGATGAATGTGGAGACAGCGGATCTGAATCTGATGTCGGCAGGGGAAATCCCGGAGGATGCTTCTGTTATCATGGTGCTGGGGCCTCAGAGTGATTATTCGGAGAGCGATACCAAGCTTTTACAGAATTATCTGGAGAAGGGCGGAAAGGCTATTATTGCCCTGAATTATACGGAGGAGGACACACCAAATTTGGATGGGCTGATCGCTCATTATGGAATACAGAGGGTCAACGGCATTGTAATGGATATGGAACAGAATCATTATTATCAGACGCCTCTCTACCTGCTGCCGGATGTGGAGAGCTCTGTCCTGACTAACGGAATTCTGGCGGATAGGCTGCCGGCCCTTTTGCCGGAGGCTTCGGGCTTCCTGATTTCGGATAATTCGATTCCGGATTCAGTGGATTTGGAGGAGGCTCTGAGGACGACGGATCAGTCCTATGCCAAGATGGAGATTAATGAGAGTACTCTTTCGGAGATGCAGGAAGGGGATGTGCAGGGACCCTTTATTCTGGCGGCCTATGTGACGGAGGAAGTGGAGGGAGGACAGACAAAACTGGCTCTCTTTTCCTGTGACACTCTCTTTGAGGATAGTGTGAACCAGGCTGTGGCGGGGGGAAATGTGCAGATGGCGTCGGATGCCCTTAATGATATGGTGGAGGTGAAGGTGACCTCTGCAATTCCAGCCAAAAGCTATGATCTTTCCTATCTCGTAGTGCCTCAGGGGACAGCTTACTTTATGGGTATGCTATTCGTCATCGTTCTGCCCATATTCCTTCTCATTGCGGGAATTGTAATTTGGGCCAGAAGAAGGCGGAAGTAAGGGGTTGGAGAAGAGTAGCGCCCTAGCCCGTGTAAGGTGATGGATAGGGGACGGCGAGTTATCTGGAAGTGCGGTTTGTGGCCTGTGTAAGGTGATAAAAGAAAGCCTTAAGGCCCGGGGCGGGGCGTTCCCGCTCCCGCGTTTGTAGCCTGTGTAAGGTGATAAAAGAAAGCCTGCGGGTTATCTGCAAGAGCGGCCCGAGCAGGGAGAGGCCGAAGGGATAGAGATCGGCGGGGTTTGGAAGTGCGGTTTGTGGCCTGTGTAAGGTGATAAAAGAAAGCCGGCGGGTTAAGTGCAAGAGCGGCCCGAGCAGGGAGAAGCTGAAGAGATAGAGACCGGCGGATTTTTGGGAATATGGAAGGAAAGGAGATTTGCCGATAATCATATGGAGAAGAAACAAATTAGAAATCTAATTATTCTGGTAATTATTCTGGCTGCCTGTATCGGAGTTTTCTTGGCAGTGAAGGGGAAGGGCGATGCAGAGTCCTCAGAGGGAGGAACCAAGGAGTCTACGGCTTCCATTCCCATAGGAAGCCTGAGCGCCGATGATATCGTGAAATTGTCCTGGATGGTGGATGGAGAGGAGTATAGTGCCGAAAAACGAGATGATGTATGGTATTCCGGCTCCGTTAGCCTGAACGGTCAGGATTACAGTGTATATACGGCGAATCTGGAGAATCTGGCGGCTTCCAGGGTTTTGGAGGGGGATGAAGTCAAACCCCGGGAATTTGGACTGGACACGCCGTCTAATATCATAAAGGTTCAGACAGTGGATGGGACAGGGTTGGAGATTACAGTGGGAATTCAGAACCCCGTGACCCAGGAGTATTATATTTGGTTAAATGATGATAAGGATAGGGTTTATCTCATTCCATCCACAGTTCCTTTGGACTTTTCCCATAAACCCGAAAAGGCCTGACATGGGCAGGATGGTGGGGGGCTGGCGTGATTGGTGCCCTGAAAGAGAGGAAATGGGGCGTTTGTCTTACCCCGCGAAACCCGGTGGGAGTCTCCTGGCTGGGGGTATGAAAGGTTCAATTCTTATAAATTTCTTATAGAATTCTTAGCAGATCCGCAGAATTCTTGATTGAAACCGGGAATTCGATTAAGATAGACTGGACAGTCGCTGAAAAGCTTGTATTAGACGGAATCGAATCAGGCGGACAGCAAAGATTATATTAGCCAGAATTGAATCAGGCGGACAGCTAGGGTTACATTAGACGGAATCGAATCAGGCGGACAGCTTAGATTATATAACATATATTTTGTCAGAGGGGCTATTTAGAGAATAACCGGCTAAACCTACTGTGCTCTGGGAGAAGTTTCATGAACATACGTTACCGTTTACACAGGATCCGGCGCTTTTTTAGCAAGACCTGGGTCGCTGAGGGACCGCAGAAGCATCCTACCGGTTTTTTGAACCGGTATCGCGCGGAATACAAAATTCTTAAAGATCTGCGGTATCAGTACCGTGTGGACGCCAAGGGCGGTGTTTCGTGGAAGGAGCACGGCCCTAGGCTGAATCCCATGTATTTCAGGGAGAACTCAAAGGTCAGGGATTTTCTTTCCAAGAATTCCCTGAAAATATTGTCCTGCATTCTGGCAGGACTTATTGCATTTTCATTAAACTTCATTTCTCCGATTCTGGATAATGCTATTTTCACAAGAGTAAGGGAAATTGCCTATTATGAGGCCTGGATGGTAGAGCTGTCAGGAAAGGAAGCAGCTCACGATGCGGCTATTGCGCGTACAACCGCGGCAGGGTTTGAGGAAGCCCATGGGGACAAGGTGACTGAGACGGCGCCGGATGATTTGTATGATAAGGCCGATCATCTGCCTATGTCGGATCTGGAGTCGGATCCCTCTCCTGAGCTGCCTACCCCCACCAATCAGCCTCTGGGCGATAAAGAGATTAATATGGCTCTGAGACTGGCCTGGTACTACAATAATGGACTGGAGGAGTATGAATACCGGCTTGCTAAGTCGGCTCTTTTGACGGTAGGCAGGATTCCCTATATTCTGGGAGGCAGTCAGCCCAACCGTCCCAGATCCTTCACCCATGATTCCGCAGGTTTCCCCCTGGTAGATGACGCCGATATTCGGGCGGCGGCGGACGAGATTCCGGGCATGGACTGCTCCCACTGGGCCGACTGGATTTATTTCATTGGTGTAGACGATTACTTGGGCTATTGTAATACGGATAATATGATTTATTCCAAGGGAAATGGGTCCTTAAAGCTCATTGCCGTTGATGATCCCGATAATTCGCTGGATCAGGGCATAGAGAATATCCGTTGCGGGGATATTATGGTATACGGTCACGATGCCAAGCACCGATATGGCCATGCAGCAATTTTTATGGGATTTGTCCGGAACTCTGAGGGCGAAACGGAGATGATGTATGTCCATGAGTCCAGCGCCCAGGGCAATGTTTCCCTGCATATTGGACAAATGTTTGGTAATAACGGGACTTCTCCGGTCTTTTATTTCCGCTTTATTAACGGAATAGGAGAGGAGATTGACTACGACTATAATAGGCTTCGTGCAATTCAGGGGGGCGCCAGTGCAGGAGGCAGTTCCGGAGGCACTTCTACGCCTACGCCCACGCCGGTGGAGGATGATGACGAGGACGAAGAGGAGGAGACTCCTGTAGAAGAGGAGGAAGAGGAAGAGGAGGAAGAAGAGGATACGGCACCTAGTCGTTCTGCCAGACAGACGGATGACAGCAGCAAACAGACTGCGGATGAAGATGAGGACGAGGACGAAGATGAGGATGAGGATGAGGATGAAGATGAAGATGAGGATGATGACGATGACGATGATGAGTACGAGGAAGATCCCAGAGACTTCGTTCCCTTCGATCCGATAGACACCAGCGAACAGACGCCCAGCAAGGGAGATATGGCTCCCGAGGTATTCTGATTCTATGGAAGCTGGTTTGTCTATACGGTTTAATATCCTCCCGTCATTGTTATAATTTATGTTTCTGCTTCCTTTTCACTTGTTTTACCTGGCTGAGGGGGCAACCCTTGCATCCGTGGCCAATTTTGGACATTTGTTGCGCTTGAACTTGCCGCCGAAGGTCAATCCTTGTAGCTGTGGCCAATTCATGAGGCCGGGGGATGAGTGCCGTTGTAGCCGTGGCCTACTCATGAGGCCGGGGGATGAGTGCCGTTGAAGCTGTGGCTTATTCATGCGGTTGGGGGATAAGGGTCTTTGAATCCGTGGCTTATTCATGAGGCCGGGGGATGAGGGCCGTTGAAGCTGTGGCCTACTCATGCGGCCGGGGGATGAGTGCCGTTGGAACTGTGGCTTATTCATGCGGTTTGGGGATGAGGGTCTTTGGAGTCGTGTCCTTTTTATTCGGCCGGGGGATGAATCCTTGTATCCGTGTCTAAGGAAAGTGGACTTGATGAATGAATTATTTTCAAATTATAAGATGATGTGGAGAGAATTATAGGAGTGGCAGTGGAAAAGCGTTGGAAATTCCCCTTTTGAGATTTCCAATGCTTTTTTATTGCCGGGTCGAATATGTTATAATGGATAACGGTTTTGAAAAAGCTTTTTCAGTTTGGGGATAGATTTTATCGGCTGTTTGGATGTAGAGAAGGTAAAGATGTGCACACTGCAAGCTGCGGAGTGCCGGCTGTTTGGATGTAGAAAAAGGCGGTATATATGGATTCAATGCAGGAAGCTAGAGTATCTTCAGAAAAGGTTATTTCCGGGGAAGGGAATTCAGGGGCTCCGGTCAGTCCTGACAGGGCGGAGATTAAATTAAAGCAGTGGGAGACAAAGCTTCTGGATCTGGGACTTCGGAATCCCTTAATTAGCATGAGGTTTTCTAAAACCATGATTCCTCTTCTCTGTAATGAGTTGGGAGATCTGGAGGATGCCCTTTCAGATGGGACAGAGTATTCTGTTCAGGAGTTACCTGAGGGCTATAAGTTTGATTCGGATGAACCGGATTTTGAGACCATATGGGAACTGGGGGAGGCTTCAGAGCCGCTTAAGGAGGCTTTCTCCAAAAAGAAGATTCATTCGATTTTTTCTGAAAAGGAGCTAAATAGCAGGCTCAAGAATCTATTTCGTGCCGCTAAATCCTCCATGGAAGAGAATGGCGCCAATACTCTTTATCTCGCTTTGGGCCTTTTGAGGTGGTACGAGACAGAGAAGAGTGAAAACGCTCGTTACGCCCCTATCATTTTGCTTCCGGTGGAAATGGTAAGGAAATTTGGCCTGCAGGGTTACAAGATTCGCCTAAGGGATGAGGATCCCATTCTCAATGTGACTATTTTTGAGAAATTAAAGCAGGATTTTCAGATTGAGGTGAAGGGCCTAGATCCCATTCCCCTAGATGAGCATGGGGTCGATTTAGATTTGATTTTTTCCACCATTTCCAAGACCACGGCCCACAAGAAGGAGTGGGGAATTTTGAATGCGGCCTGCCTGGGCATATTCTCTTTCTCCCAGTTTGTCATGTGGAACGATCTGAAAAACCGTTCTGAGGATTTGGCCAAGAACAAAATTGTCCGGAGTCTTATGGACGGGAAACTGGCCTGGCAGGCAGAGGATTTGGTGATAGGGGATAGGGTTTCCGAGGATCAGGTTTATCTGCCGCTTCCTGCAGATGCCTCCCAGCTCTTCGCTATTGAGGCCGCTGCAGAGGGTGAGAGCTTTGTCCTCCACGGACCGCCCGGAACGGGTAAGTCCCAGACCATTACGGCCCTAATTGCAAATGCCCTGTCCCGGGGAAAGACGGTGCTTTTCGTTGCGGAAAAAATGGCTGCCCTGGAGGTGGTGGAACGCCGGCTGGATAAAATCGGAATCGGGGCTTTTTGTCTGGAATTACATTCTAATAAGGCCAAAAAGAAGGCTGTTCTTGAGCAGTTACGCGTGGTTTCTGAACTGACCAAGAAAGAGGAGCCGGAGGTCTATGCCAGGAGGGCTGCCCAGGCGAAAGAGCTAAGGAAGGAATTGCAGGAATATGCAGATGAACTGCATATTAAGCGGCCCTGTGGCCTGTCACTTTATCAAATGGTGGGTCAGTATGAGGAGAGCGATTCACTCTTAAATTCCCTGAGGGAAGGGGATCCGGCTTTGAAAGCGGAGTGCGGGCCGATGGCTGAGGGATTCGCCGGTTCCGCACAGGGTGGAATTGAAAGCGGCATATTGCCGGGGGATTCATTTCTAAAGATTCAGGTTCCGTCTCCTGAGAGTTTTGACAAGATAGAGAGGGAGTCAGAGAGGCTGGTGGCTGCCGGCAGAAATGTGGGTCATCCTGCAAACCATCCCTTAGGCCGCGTGGGGGCCATTGATTATGACCGTGCTATGCAGGAGCAATTGCCGGGGCAGATCTATGCCTATAAGGAGGCCTTAAATCATCTGAAAGATGTGGCTCCCACATTTGCAGCTGTTTTGGGGATGGATGGAAGCATTAGTAAGCAGTCCCTGCAGAGAATGAAGGAGTGTGCGGAATGGCTTTTGAAGTGGGGCGCTTTGCCCGGAACCTGGGCTAAGAAGGAAGATATTGTGTCTTTCCTTAGGGACATTAAGGAATTGTCCTCCCATGGGGTCAAGGCATCTGAAAGCAGGGGATTTCTCATGCCAAACTGGAATGAGGAATTTCTGGCACAGGACGGGGATGCCCTTTTGCAACAGTATAATGAAGCCTCCTCAAAATGGTTCTTCTTCAGTACATTAGCCATAAACAAATTAGCCAAGAGTGTGAGGATTTTTCGGGTTTCTCCGGAGAATAAAGACACCATGGGAGAGGATTTTCTGGCCCTTTCTACCTACGGAAGGGAGAGCCGTATTGTGGAGAACGGGCTCTCGTCCTATCGGGGGGATTTAGGAGTTCTTTACAGGGGTCAGGATACCGACTGGGATAGGATAATGGCCCTTGCGGAGGAGGCTGAGGCAATAAGTGCCGGAATGGACAAGGCCTGGGGATCTTCGGGACTTCGGGTCACCTGCGCCGGAGATGATGGTGTAAGGAAGATGGCGGAGGCTTTCTATGAGGGCCTGAAGAAGGTTTCCATGGCCATGTCCGGCATTTACCAGGCACTTTCTGTGAAGGAGAGCTTCGCGGCGAATGGGGCGGGAATGTCACAGGATGGCATTTCACAGTACGGGGCGGGAATGCCACAGGATGGCACTTCACAGCGCGGGGCGGGAATGTCGCGGGATGGGGCCCCTCAAAACGGCTTCTCTGCTTCAACTGGGGCGGTTTTCCGGGAGAGCTCGGGTACAGCTCAGGACTGGATTCAGGAGGAAGAGCTTCTCTGCCAGAACCTTTCTGACCACTTGGGAGAACTCAAGGATTGGATTACCTGGAATAAGGTTTCCTCAGAGGCGGAAAAGGATGGGCTTCTGGCGCTTACCGATGCTTATAGAGCCGGAATGCCTCATTCTCTAATGAATGCGGCTTTTCATAGGGCATTATACAGGGCCCTGGCCATACAGACCATTGACGGAAGCGAGACATTAAAGAATTTCTCCGGGGCCATGTTTGATGAAAAGGTTGCTGCCTTTAAGAAGCTGGATTCTGAACTCATGACCCTTTCCCAGCAGGAAATATTCTGGTGCCTGGCCTCCAGACTGCCCAATTTCGCCCGTGAGGCCTCCAAGAATTCCGAAGTGGGAATTCTTCAGAAAGCCATACGAAGCGGCGGCAGGGCTCTAAGCATTCGTAATCTCTTTGAGAAAATCCCAACCTTGCTGCCCAGGCTTTGCCCCTGTATGTTAATGAGCCCGCTCTCTGCGGCCCAATATCTGGATCCCAAGAGGGAACCCTTTGATATTGTGGTCTTTGACGAGGCCTCCCAGCTTCAGACCGGAAAGGCGGTAGGGGCCCTGGCCAGAGGCAGGGACGCGGTCATTGTAGGAGATCCCAAGCAAATGCCTCCAACTACCTTCTTTGCGGCAAATGCAGTGGATGAGGAGAATCTGGAAATTGAAGACCTGGAGAGTATTCTGGATGACTGTCTGGCTCTTCAGATGCCGGACACTCACCTGCTTTGGCATTACAGGAGCCGGCATGAAAGCCTGATTGCCTTTAGCAATCAGCAGTTTTACGAGAATAAGCTATTTACCTTCCCTTCCGTTAATGACAGGGAGTCCAGGGTGCAGTTTATTCCTGTGGAGGGTGTGTTTGACAGGGGCAAAACCAGGCAGAACCGGGCGGAGGCCCAGGCTGTAGTGGAGGAATTAAAGCGTCGGGCCAAGGATGATTCTCTTTCCAAGTTCAGCGTAGGTGTGGTAACATTTAATATCTCCCAGCAGAACCTAATTGATGATCTCCTTTCAGAGGCTTGTGCCCGGGACAAGGAATTGGACGATTGGGTTTACCATGTTTCGGAACCGGTTTTTATTAAGAATCTGGAGAGTGTCCAGGGTGATGAGAGGGATGTGATTCTCTTCTCTGTTGGCTATGGAAAGGATAAGGAAGGGAAGACTTTTATGAATTTTGGCCCCCTAAACCGGGGTGGGGGCTGGAGACGGCTGAATGTAGCTGTCTCCAGGGCCCGTTGTGAGATGATGATTTTCTCTTCGCTTATGCCTCAGGATATAAAGATTTCCCAGGGGACATCGGAAGGAGTGGTGGCACTGAGGAGGTTCCTGGAATTTGCCAAGGAATCTACGGAGGCCGCGAGGGTCCGGGGGATTGAGAATTCCGGGGAAGAGGCGGCTGCGGTCGCCGGAGGGGAGAATGAATCTGCCGGCACCGAGCTTTTTGAGGATGTGGAAGTTGTACCGTCGGGTGATGAGTCTGCAAAAGCGGGCGCTGAGTCTTTCGAGGCTGTAGAGGCGGTAGCGTCGGGTGATGAGTCTGTAACTGCGGGCACTGAGTCTTTTGAGGCTGCAGAGGCGGTAGCGTCGGGTAATGAGGCTGTAACAGCGGGCACTGAGTCTTTCGAGTCTGCAGAGGCGGTAGCGTCGGGTGATGAGGCTACAACAGCGGGCACTGAGTCTTTCGAGGCTGTGGGGCCGGTAGCGTCTGGTATCGCTGTTGTAAAGGCGGGACCGACGGGTGATGAGTCTGTAACAGCGGGCACTGAGCCTTTTGAGGCTGTGGAGGCTGTAACAGCGGGCACTGAGTCTTTCGAGGCTGTGGGGGCGGTAGCGTCGGGTGATGTCGAAGGAGCCCAAGCTGAATTAAATAGGTATCAGCATAATTCTGGTGTTATGTTAACTAACAACCAGTCCAAAGCCGCGCTTCATATATCAGAGCAAGGTATGGTTACAGGCCAGACCGGTGCGGAAATGACGGCCGGTGTGGATTTGACGGCCGGTGTTGCTTCCGAAATAACAACGGATGACGATCAGGCGGAAATTAGCGCAGGAATGATGACTGATGCTGCTTCCGAAAGCTCAGCCGGGGACAGTGCGGGAATGGCGGCAGAAGCCGTGGATTCGGCTTTCAATGAGAGGGACAAACGGGGTATTGCCGGCAAAATTTGCCGTTTCCTAAAAGCAAAGGGCTA
>JAILCB010000251.1 GCA_024680595.1 Lachnospiraceae bacterium
CAGCTGTCCGGTATTACGGGAAAGCTGCGAAACCGGATTAGCAAGAAAAGGATTATTGTGCTTTGCGCAGATAACGGGGTTGTTGAGGAGGGCGTCTCCTGTACGCCTCAGACCGTCACCGCTTCCCAGGCCGTGAATATGACGAAGCATTTGACTGGGATGAGCTCCATGGCTAAGCACTTTGGCTGTGAGGTGGAGGTGGTAGATGTGGGAATCTGCACCCCCTATGACTGCCCCCTGATCCTGAATAGAAGAATTAAAAATGGCACAGAGAATCTATATAAAGAGCCTGCCATGACCAGGCAGGAGGCCCTGGATGCCATAGGAGCGGGAATTGAAAGGGCCATTGCGGCAGGAGAGGACGAGGTCAGCGTTATCGGCGTAGGGGAGATGGGAATTGGCAATACCACCACTTCCTCTGCCGTTCTATCGGTGCTGACTGGGCTTAATGCCGAGCAGGTGACGGGAAGGGGCGGAGGACTGACGGATCAGGACTTCCAAAAGAAAAAGGATGTCATCGATGGGGCAATTGCCCTCCATAAGCCTAAGCCCGATGATCCGGTAGATGTGCTTTCAAAGGTGGGAGGCCTGGATTTGGCGGCCATGTGCGGCGTTTTCCTGGGTGCCGCCTATAAGCGGATTCCGGTTGTGATTGACGGCTTTATTTCCGTGGTGGCCGCTCTCTGTGCGGCGCGGCTCTGCCCTGAGGTGAAGGATTTCCTCTTTCCCTCCCACGCTTCCAAGGAACTGGGCTATCAATTGGCTATGAATGAATTGGGAATGAATCCCTATCTCCTGCTAAATATGCGGCTGGGAGAGGGCAGCGGATGTCCCCTGGCTTTTGAAATCCTGGATGCGGCCTGCGCCTTGATGAATGGCATGGCTACCTTTGACGGGGCCGGCATTAATGATGAATATCTGACGGAAATTAGGAAGCAGGAGTTCTAGAGTAAGATTTGCTTTCAATGAGCCCGGAAGGGTTTTTGATATGGGAAGTTTTGGGGATTTGACTTTATGCCCTTTGAAAGCAGAGCTTTTTGGATGATTACAATAGAATAGTGGCTTTTTGGATGTGAAAAGGGGAATACATTCACAAATCCCGCTTTATTTGGCGGGGCACGGCCGGGTCTGTGCGGAGGCCCGGGCGAATACGTATATTGATTCTCGGGAGGGAGTTCTGGAATGGCAAAAGCGATTATGATACAGGGTACCATGTCAAATGCGGGCAAAAGTCTTTTGGCAGCGGGCCTCTGTCGGATCTTTAAGCAGGATGGATACAGGGTAGCGCCCTTTAAGTCCCAGAATATGGCATTGAATTCCTATGTGACGGCGGACGGACTGGAGATGGGCAGGGCTCAGGTTATGCAGGCGGAGGCGGCGGGAATTGCCCCTGATGTCCGCATGAACCCCATTCTCTTGAAGCCCACCAATGATACCGGGTCCCAGGTCATTGTGAATGGGGAGATTCTGGGGGATATGGATGCCCGCAGCTATTTCAGGTACAAGAAGAAATTGATGCCGGATGTCATGAAGGCTTTCCGGGAGTTATCGGATATTTATGATATTATTGTGATAGAAGGCGCGGGTTCTCCTGCGGAAATCAACCTGAAGGATGACGATCTGGTGAATATGGGCATGGCTAAGGCCTCAGGAGCCCCGGTTCTTCTGGCGGGGGATATTGACAGAGGCGGAGTTTTCGCCCAGCTCTACGGTACGGTGGCCCTTTTGGAGGAGGATGAGCAGAAGCTCATTAAGGGCTTGATTATTAATAAGTTCCGGGGAGATAAGACCCTGCTGGATCCCGGAATTGCCATGCTGGAGGAGAAGGTTCATATTCCTGTGGTGGGGGTCATTCCCTATACCAGGCTGGACGTGGATGATGAGGATTCCCTGTCAGAGAGACTGAGCGGCCGGGAGCTTCACTCCGAAGAGAAGCTTCTGGATATAGCGGTAATTCGCCTCCCGCATATTTCTAATTTCACGGATTTGAATGTATTCTCATCCCTGCCCCATGTGGATGTGCGCTATGTCAATGATGCCAGGGAATTGGGCAAGCCGGATATGGTGGTTCTGCCCGGCACCAAGAATACCATGGGAGATATGAAATGGATTCTCCACAGCGGCATGAAGGAGGCCATTCTGGCCTATCACGCAGAGGGAGGAATTGTTTTCGGGATTTGCGGCGGCTATCAGATGATGGGAGAGTTTCTGGACGATCCCCACGGTGTGGAGGAAGGCGGCAGTTTGGAGGGCATTGGACTTCTTCCCTCCAAGACGGTCTTCACGGAGGATAAGCGGCGGGCCCAGATGGAGGGCACCATTCTCAATATCCCCGGTGTTTTCGCCCCCCTGTCCGGCATGACTATTAAGGGTTATGAGATTCATATGGGCAGAACGGATGCCCTGAATGATACGGTTCAGCCCTTTACGGAGATCAAGAATCCCCATACCGGGGAGGAGCGGATAGACGGTTTATCCTCTGACCGGGTCTATGGGACCTATGTCCATGGCGTTTTCGACGCCAGGGGAATCGCCGGCAGGATTGCCACTATTCTGGGGGAGAGAAAGGGGCTTACACTTTCCTTCCCGGAGAATGAGGAAATCGAGCAGTCCGCCCACAAGGAAGAGCAATATGACATTCTGGCGGATGCCATGCGGGAGAATATGGATATAGAGAGAGTCTACCGTATCATGGATCAGGCGGCCGGGTGAGGGATATGTTTATAATTAAGGCAATTCTAATTGCAATATCCATGTATTCCGCCCTGCCTATGCCCCAATTCGAGTGGAGCGAGAAGCCCATGCGCTATGCCATAGCCTTTTTCCCTTTTGTGGGAATTGTGACGGGAGGACTTTTCTATCTCTGGTTTCTCCTGTGCGGCAGCTTTGGCATTCCGGATGCGGTGAGGACGGGAGTTGCGGCGGCTTTGCCGGTTCTCGTTACCGGCGGAATCCATATTGACGGGTTCATGGACACGACGGATGCCCTGCGGTCCTATCAGTCCAGGGAAAAACGGCTGGATATTCTAAAGGATCCCCATATCGGGGCCTTTGCGGTGATTGGGGTTCTGACTTATTTCATATTATTGCTGTCCGGTCTTTCGGTTTTGAATATGACGGATGCTACCATTCTTGCCGGCGGCTTTGTGCTGGCCCGTTCCTTTAGCGGCCTGTCAGTGGCCACCTTTCGGAATGCCAAGGGAGAAGGTTCGCTTTACGCTTTTTCATCGGGACTATCGAAGAGGGTGACTATTTTCATCCTCCTGACGGAGCTTGTACTTTCCAGTGTCTTTATGATCTGGGTCAATCCCTTGAGGGGAGGGGTGGCGGTAGCCGTGGCCCTTTGCGTTTTTGTCTATTATCGATTCCGTTCCTATCGGGTATTTGGAGGTATTACCGGGGACCTGGCGGGATGGTTTCTGTGTCTGGCGGAGATAGGTATGGTTCTGGGCCTGGCGGCATTGAGGATAGGTTTGCCGGAGCAGGTGCTTTGAGCCATAAAGGGCTCTGCCAGAGGAGGTGCCTTGAGCCTATAAAGGGCTCTGTCGGAGCAGGTGCTTTGAGTTTACGGTTTGCCGGAGCAGGTGCTTTGAGTTTACGGTTTGTCGGAGCAGGTGCTTTGAGTTTACGATTTGCCGGAGCAGGTGATTTGAGTTTACGATTTGGCGGTTGGAGAGTTTACGAAGGGGAAGAATCTGATTTCTGATTGAGGAGATATTATGCTGATTAAATTATGGGCATACAAGAGCAGTCACAAGGTATATAAGGACGATGCCGAGGAATTCCTGGAATATAATAGGGTTCCGGATAAGCCTGTCTCCCGAAACAGGTGGAGGGAGAGCGATGAGAGTGTGGTTCTGCCCGACAAGCTGGACAAGGTGCTGGACAAGATGGCCTTTGACCTGGAGGGCTACCGCTACGATAAGGAGAGGGAGAGGATTGTCGTCTATACGGACTTTGAATACCGGCTCTATATTCCTGCGGGAGAAAAGGAATATATCCAGTTTATGGAGGACGTGGAAATGGCTATGGCCCACAATGCGGCCTATAATTGCCAGATGATCGCCTATTATATGGATCCGGATCTGTCTACCTTCAGTTCCCTCAATCCCTTCATGCATCTCATATTCAGGGCCTTCTTCCATTAATCGGTCTGACACAGGTTTTCGCCTATTAGAAATGCCCCGGAGTTGCCGTAACTTTATTAACCATTGCGCAGATGCTTTTAGAATAAAGGTTTTCTGGGCAATATTAATTTAAGAAAGTATAGAGAGGATAATATATGCAGTTAGAACATGTTTTGCCTGCCGATATTGAGAAGACCAGTTTTTCAATTATCCGGCAGGAGCTGGAGAATCAGGGAAAGCATCTTTCGGAGGACCTGGCTCCCGTGGTCTGCCGGGTGATTCATACTACGGCAGACTTTGAGTATTTCGATACCATGATTTTCAGTAAGGATGTGCTTTCCCATGCGGAGGAGGCCATCAAAAAGGGCGCCCATATTATTACGGACACCACCATGGCTTTATCCGGCATTAATAAGCGGACCCTTGCCAAATACGGCGGAGAGGTCCACTGCTTCATTGCGGATCCGGATGTGGCGGAGAAGGCTAAGGAGAGGCAGGTTACCAGGGCCTCTGTGTCTATGGAAAAGGCCATGAATATGGGAATTCCATTGATCTATGCTATCGGCAACGCTCCCACTGCCCTGGTTACCCTCTATGACGCAATTCAGAAGGGATATCGTCCGGAGCTGATTATTGGAGTACCGGTGGGATTTGTTAATGTTGTAGCGTCAAAGGAGCTCATTATGAGCACAGACGTGCCCCATATTATTAATAGGGGCCGGAAGGGCGGCAGTAATGTAGCTGCGGCCATTTGCAACGCGATTCTCTACAGAATGGGTAGAGACTGAAAGGATTAGGAGGTACACATGGTACATTTTGTCGGTGCAGGTTCGGGTGCGCCCGATTTGATCACACTTCGCGGAAAGACGCTGCTAGAGAAGGCGGATGTCATTATCTATGCAGGCTCTTTGGTGAATCCGGCTCTTTTGGATTATAAGAAGGATGGCTGTAAGGTCTATGACAGTGCCAAGATGACCCTGGAAGAGGTTATTGAGGTTATGCGGGATGCGGAAAAGAATTCCCTGACTACAGTGCGTCTGCATACCGGGGATCCCTGTATTTATGGGGCTATCCGGGAGCAGATGGATATTTTGGATGAGGACGGGATTTCCTATGATTCCACTCCCGGTGTCAGTGCTTTCTGCGGCGCCGCCGCTGCTTTGAGTCTGGAGTATACACTTCCCAGTATTTCCCAGAGTGTCATTATTACCAGGATGGCGGGAAGGACACCTATGCCGGAGAAGGAGTCTATTGAGTCCTTTGCCTCCCACGGCGCTACTATGGTTATCTTCCTCAGCACAGGACTCCTGACAGAGCTCTCCGAGCGGCTGATTGCAGGCGGATACAAGGCAGATACTCCTGCGGCTATCGTTTATAAGGCGACCTGGCCGGAGGAGGAGAAGTATGTCTGTACTGTAGGTACCCTGGCCCAGACCGCCAAGGAGCATAATATTACTAAGACGGCTTTGATGCTGGTGGGTGATGCCATTGCCCATTCTAATTATGACAGATCAAAGCTCTATGATCCTACCTTCTCTACGGAATTCCGTGCCGCATCGGCAGAGGAGTGAGAGGGAAGATCTGGACTTCCATGACACCGTTCGAAAATTTGTGTGCGTGCCGCATCGGTAGAGCGCGAGAGGGAGTAGTTCTTGATCACCATGACACCGTTCGATAATATGTGTGCATGCCGCGTTGGCAGAGAAGCGAGAGGAATTAGAGCGGTGGAAGGGTGAGGGTTTGGTCTTTTAGAAAACGGATTATGAGTGGCATGGGTTTCCGGAAGAGACGTCTGTGGAATTGAGAAGAAGGGCAGTTTCCGGAAGAGACGCCTGTGGATTTGAGAAGAAGGGCAGTTTCCGGAAGAGATGCCAGTGGAATTGAGAAGAAGGGCGGGTTTCCGGAAGAGACGTCTGTGGATTTGAGAAGAAGGGCGGGTTTCCGGAAGAGACGTCTGTGGATTTGAGAAGAAGACGGATTTTCGGGACGGGAGCCTGGGATTTTC
>JAILCB010000230.1 GCA_024680595.1 Lachnospiraceae bacterium
GTAACAGCCCTGACAATACCTTGAAAATATACCTTAATCCACCTTTCCTCCAGGGCCCTGTCCAAATTGGAAAGGACGTACTGGCGCTGCTCCATTTCGCTGCTCTGTTTCGTCGTATAATAATCATAACAGCATCCATAGCGGTTCTTGAGGGAATCCCCGGCAATCTTGGCCCTGTCAAAGGCTCCGCTGGCCGTGATATTTTCGGTTCCGGCCACATAGATGCCCACATGTACGGGAACCGACTTCCCTTCATTTATCTCCCGGGCCCTGAAAAAGAGCTCTTCCAGAACCTGCTCCACACCCTCTGCTCTCGTATAAACCGCAAAGTGATCCGCTCCGATCCGGCAGCAGTTATCATTACTGAAAAAGTCCACCAAAAGTTCCGCAAAGGCCCGGAGAAGCTTATCGCCTTCTGAATATCCGTATTTGGTATTGAAATATTTCATGCCGCTTAGATCCATAAAGAGCATTACTTCCTTGCCGCCCTCTTTCTCGGCTGCCACCTTTCCGGCATCTGCCAGCTCAAAGAAATAGGACATATTGGGAAGTCCCGTCAGACGGTCATAATAATTACCCCTGAAAAGGCTCTCCTCATGGAGGGCTTTATTGAGGGAATTGGTGAAATAACTGTAATTTCTGCAGCTTTCCCCGGTATAAATCCCCTCGTCCGTATAGGCAACCTGAGCCAGCCTTACCCCTGACTCCGTATAAATGTGGTTTCCAATGGCATGAATAATCCGGTAATCGGTATCATTCTTTCCCCTTGCCCTATAGATGATATCAAATTTATCCTCCTGAGTCGCAAAAAGAACCGCTGCATCTGCAACCCTGGCCGCATCATCGGGATGTTCAAACTGAAAAGTGCTCTGAGCCATGTCCAAATATGCATCCTCCCTATGGCTATAGCCAAATAGGGTACTGAGGCCGTCCGAAATAATTAGAGTAATTATTCTTTTATCGACCATCTGAAAAATGGCAAAGGGTACTTTCATACCTTCCAAAAGTTTTCTCTCTTCTGCAGGAAATTCATATTTCTCCATGATTATATCCCTATGCCTTCCTCATTCTCTGACACTTGCGCCCAATTTCTTCATCTGCATCTTTCTGACATACATGCTTTCATCCGCCCTTTTGAAGATATCCGAAAGCTGTCTGTCGCCGTCCTCCAATTCCGCCATCCCGACGGATATAACAGCCTTTCCGGTCTTGATATTCTCCTCGGCCTGTCGGTTAAATTCCTCTAAAAGCCTATACCGGTTATCATAGTCCTCGCTCCGCATAATGACTGCAAACTCATCCCCCCCGGTCCGGAAAACAGAACTATGCTTATAGAAATCGCAAATCATCTTGCCGGCCTCTCTAATATAATTATCCCCGGCAATATGACCCTGCTCATCATTGACCTTTTTTAATCCATTTAAATCGCAGGATAGAATAGCCAGCTTTTCTATCTGTCCTTTCTCCAGAGCCTCATTTAGCGCGGCCTCCTGCTCTGTATAGGCCAGCTTGTTGCCCACACCCGTCATGGCGTCTCTTGTGGCAAGTTCCCGGACCTGGCCCAATTCCCTCTCACTCTGCTTTGCCCTCTCCCGAAATGTTCTGGAATTCTTTTTCTCCCGAGCCAGCATATTCTTGGCCCGGCGATGGGTTAGGAGGAATAAGCCGCCAAAGAAGAGGAGGATTACCAGCCCGGTCACGGCGATCTGAATTCTGCTGCGCCTAATAGTCTCCTCATTTATGCCCCGGATCTGCTCCGATATCACGCTTTTATGGAGAAGGACGCACATCATCCAGTCCGTTCCCCCAATTGGGGTATAATAGAGAATATCATCTCCCTGACCCTGCATGAATTCCAGCCCCTCTGTCTTGCCCTGACTGAAATTCTCCCTTAATAATTCATCCTTTCCCGGAGGTAACATAGAACCCACAACATCCAGCAGGTTCTCATCCGCGCCTATTGGGCCGAAGTCATTGTTGGTGAGGTTTGAACCGTCACGATAATAGAGACCGAAAACACTCTCCTCATCTCCGGTTCCAAAGTAGAGAGTATCCGCGAAATCCTCGATGGCAATCTCCACAAAGCAGGCCTTCAATTTCTTGCCCTGAAATATCACTCCCTGAATTGGTATGGCAATACAGATTTGCTTCCTGCCAGTGTATTGAACGACTGTACTAATCGAACTTCCCTCGTCAGGCATATCTGCGAGAAATTTATGCCGGCTTTTCCCCGTATAGGTGGAATATTCCGTATAAACCACGTCATCCTCGTCCACAAAGGCCAGTAAATCCAGATCCAGCAGCGTCTCGATATCGCCAATGAAGGAACGTAAGGCTTCCTGAGAGGCCAAATCCTCATATTCCAGGGTCTTCACGGCAAGGCGCATATCCTCAATCCTAGAGTAGATAATACCCTTTACAGACTGGCTTCTGCGTTTAGCCAGCTCTCGCAAATAGAATTCACTGACCTGTTCAACAGCCTCATTGGTAGCAAATCTCGCCCTAATAGACGTCCACATAGCCGTAGCTGCAATAACTATTACGACTATTACGGCCCCAACCACCACATAGATAGAGGTAATTCTTTTCAATCTCCCACTATCATTCCCATCTCCACCTGTATTCACTGCTATCATCCTTAATAAGCGTATATCCTATGACCTGGCCAATATGAAATCACATCTCTCCATAAAGCATCTCCAGCATATGATCCGCATCCTCCTGATATATGATAGATGTTTCCTCTTCTGTTTTTTCAGGATAAGTGCTGCCGGGGTCAAGTCCGTCGGCAATCATAACCGCCACCTGCAGGGTATCAAAGCCAATTGAATAGCAGTCCTGTACTCCCAGGCAATATATAATTCCATCCTCCAGATAATGGAGGGCCTCTCTATCATGATCCATGCCAACTATAGTGATGTCGCGTCCGGAATCTATCACAGCCCTGGCCGCACCAACCGGATTACTCATATTGCAGCAGATAATCCCGGACAGATTCTCATTCTTCTCCAGAATATCTCTGGTCATTTTCTTGGCTATCCAGATATTATCCTGATCATATTCTATAGCCTTAATCTTCATATTAGGATACTTAGCCAATACATCCCGGGCCCCCCTGGCCCTGTCTTCATGGCAGGGAGCGCCTTTAATTCCCACTAGAATAGCAACCTCACCGCTATAATTGAGCTTTTTGCAAAGGGCTTCCGTCAGCTCCCTGCCATCCTCATAATTATGGGTATTTCCCACATAGGCGACCCTTTTGCAGCCCGTAGCCGCATCAGAGCTGGAGAAGGTCATAACCCTGTGACCTTCATCCACCAATCTGTCTAATATAGGGGAAATGGCTTTTTCATCCGTCACATCCACACCTATGACATCATAGTCTCCCTCTGCCGCCGCAAGAAGCCTGGTTTTTTGATCCCTGACAGAGGGAATAGCCGGAGCCATATATTCATAGGTGATTTTGATGCCCTTTTCTATATACTGATTCTGGGCGTCCTCTATACCCATGGCGATGGCATCCCACCAGGGATGTACATTTCTGTATGTGAAATAGAAATTGTACTGCTTTTTTTTGGGCACATAGGGGTCCAATGTACGATCGAAATCCACCACCTTCTGGGATGGTTTCCTATTATCTCCGAAGGAGACTTTAGTCTGGGAAAAAACTAATATTCCTGTAAAAAAAAATGCCAGCAGGGTGGCTCTGATTATACCCCTACTATATCTTTTTCGACCGGATTTCATAATCAGACTACCTCCATACACTAAATAACCAAATTTTTTTACATTATTATTACATTATATTATCAAACCTATTATGTGAATTCAACAAGCAATTTCAAAACTATGTAAATTATAACAAAATTATCTATTTAAATTATTTCAATGACTCCTATTTTCCAATATTGGCATTTCCATAGATGAACTGGTATAATACTGGTTTGATAGCCGGTAAACATATCCGGCCAGGAAAGGAGCTTTTATGCGAAGTATCATGAGTCCACTGGATTTTTCCGTGGAAGAACTAAACCACCTCATGGATGTCGCCGACGACATTATCGCGAATCCCAATAAATACGCTCATGCCTGTGATGGCAGAATTCTGGCCACACTTTTCTATGAGCCCAGCACCAGGACCCGCCTAAGCTTTGAGGCTGCCATGCTGAGGCTGGGAGGGAAAACCCTAGGCTTTCACTCCTCCGATTCCTCTTCTGCCACAAAGGGGGAATCCGTAGCCGACACCATCCGGGTTGTCTCCTGCTTTGCCGATATCTGCGCCATGCGCCACCCAAAGGAAGGCGCCCCTATGGTAGCAATGGAAAAGTCGGAAATTCCCGTCATAAATGCAGGTGACGGCGGACACCAGCATCCCACACAGACCTTCACCGATCTCCTGACCATCCGGTCCCTAAAGGGACGCTTGGATAATTTGACCATAGGTATGTGCGGGGATCTGAAGTTCGGCAGAACCGTCCACTCCCTCATTAATGCCCTGGTGCGTTATGAGAATGTGAAATTTGTCTTCATTTCACCGGAGGAATTAAAGCTGCCGGGTTACATCCGGGAGGATGTCCTCAATCAGAATAATATCGCTTTCCAGGAAGTCACAAAGCTGGAGGATGTGCTTCCTTCCCTAGATATCCTATATATGACCAGGGTCCAGAGAGAACGCTTCTTTAATGAAGAAGACTATATCCGTTTGAAGGACTTCTATGTTCTGGACAAAAAGAAAATGGAATTGGCAAAGCCTGATATGTACGTTCTGCACCCCCTGCCCAGGGTCAACGAGATTTCCACAGAAATCGACGATGATCCCAGAGCCGTCTACTTCAAGCAGGTGCGATACGGCATGTTTATCCGGATGGCCCTAATCTTGAACCTTCTGGACATAGAGGTGTGACAAATCATTATCTGATAATTGGAAAGGAGGACCGGTATGCCGGATGAGAACCGGAAACAATATAAGCTTTATGTAGGAAAAATCGAGGAGGGCTTTGTCATAGACCACATTACCCCCGGAAACGGAATGAGGCTCTATTATGATTTGGGCCTGGACCATTTGGAGTGCTCCGTAGCCATCATCCTAAATGCCTTTAGCAGAAAGATGGGCAAAAAGGACATGATAAAGGTGGAAATGCCCCTTCGAAAGTACGACCTGGATATTATCGCTTTCCTGGACAGAAATGCCACAGTGGATATTATCCAGAACGGGGAAATCATTGACAGACCCAAGATGGAGCTGCCCAAAAAGATTCGAAATGTCATCAAATGCCATAACCCCCGCTGCATCACCTCAATAGAGCAGGAGCTGGAGCACATATTCCTGCTGACCGACCCATCTAAGGGCACCTATCGATGCAAGTATTGTGAGACGGAATGGAAGGAGAGCCGTTCCAA
>JAILCB010000265.1 GCA_024680595.1 Lachnospiraceae bacterium
GTGCAGTCAGCCATGAAGGCTATTGGAGGGGCGGCCTCTGTTGTAGGAGGCGTCTTCCCCGCGGCCTATGGGGTAATGGCTGCGGCGGGCATTGTATGTACTGTGGTTTCCACGATTTACGGTTTCTACAAGGATATGGATAATCAGGACAAGGCCATAGATGACTATATTGGTATGGACTTTATTTATCAGGAATGTATGAAGCTGCCGGCAGAGGTCAGGAAGGAGCTTTACGGGGAGACGGACAGCCAGATACGGGATTCTCTCAGGAAGGAGGCCCTGTCCACCTTGAAATTCTCCTCCTACAAGGATCTTTTCGCCCATTTGACGACCAAATACGCTACCATGATTTATAATATGATTTTCTATACCAAGGATGGCAAGAAGATAACGAGAAAGGATGTAGCCCAGGATAGCGAAGGGAATTTCCATATTACTAATAAGGACCTGGACGCTATGGAATCCGCGGATTTGAATAGTCTAATGAAGCTGGTGCCGGGTAAGGTCTTTAATTTCCCTGCGGACGAGTCCGGCAACGGAACGCCTTCCATTCCGGCCATTGTACAGAGGATAATGGAGGGGTAGGGAAACGGCATTGGGAAGTCCCGCGGATCGGCGGGGGATATGCTGCCGTACACGGGAAGAGCCGGACGACCGGCGCAGGAAGTCCCGCGAATCGGCGGGGGATATGCTGCTGTACACGGGAAGAGCCGGACGACCGGCGCAGGTAGTCCCGCGAATCGCGGGAGCCCGGTCGGGTAGAGATACTGAAAATCTGAAGAAATTCGGTATCCTATGAATTGATGAATTAGCTTTCGGGTTTCATAAAGGAGGTTGCAGGTGAGACAGGAGAATGATTTATTAAGGAAAAGAGTGCTAAAGAGAATTGGAGAGGAATTTGACAAGGTGGGTGTCACCCACAGGTTTCTGGATCGGGGAGAGGAGTCTGATGTGGATCTCCTGCTCTGCCGGCATGAGGCCCTGGGCCTGGGAGGAGAGGCGGGAGACGGCCAGTACTTCTTCCTGGAATATACGGCCGGGGCCGAGGATGTGCAATATTTCTGTGCCATGATAACTGGGGATTTCCCTGTAGATCCGGACTATATCCCTCTGGTGCATAAGGGCTTGACGGAACTCAATTTCTTCTTGCCTGTCGGAGCCTTCTCCACAGACGAGACCGGGGACGCCATTCATTACAAGCTGGTCCTGCCTCTGCCGGAGGAACTAAGCGAGGAGGCTCTCTTTAGACAGGTTAATATAGGAGTGGGCCATGCCCTCTCCCTGTGCCGGCAGTGGCTGAATATCCTGAGCTATCTGGCAAGGGGAGAGATAGGGGTGGATGAGCTTCTGTCTTCTTTCCTGGAGAATATGGAAGAAAGTGAATGAGGAGCCGGAATTATGATGAGAGTATTGGAAATTACCCCTTCCGGGAGCAATAAATATGAGGAAATGTTCCGCCCATACCTATATAGGCAGATAGGAATGGAGGGCTTTGTGTCCCTGGGCCTCTGGGATGAGGAAAATCCGGAAGAGCCCCTGGGAGTGGCCCAGTTTTTCATGAATTATCACCCCAGCCTCAAGAAAAAGCCGAGGGCCAGCCTGACCTGGTTCCTGATCCGGCAGGATATGAGGGGACGGGGGATTGGGGCATTCTTTATGGGAGAATGCAAGAGAATTCTCCGGGAAAAGAAGTGTGTCAATATTCATATTGAATGGACAATGGATTTCAAGGATGGAGCGGAGGAATTTCTGCAGTCCCAGGGTTTTTTCGTGAAGAAAGGAAAAAGCCGGGGTGTGGTGATTTCGGCGGGGGAGGCTGAGCAGAAGGCGGCCCTGCAGGGTCCTGTCAAGAATAGGACTTTGTCTTTCGCGAAAGCCTCAGAAAAGTGGATGAGGGAAGCGGCCAAGGTCTTTCCGGAGCTCCTTTCCCTGGTGGAATTTCGGGAGAAGGAGAAACAGCTGGAGAAGACAGGGGAAGGCGGGGAAGGCGCCATGGCCTCCGCAGGTCTAATCGAATGGGATTGCAGCTGTCTCTGCATCGTGCAGGAAAAGGTCAGGGGATATTATCTAATACGTCAGCTTTCGCCCCGTTTTCTGGAAACCTATAGGATGAAGAGCACCTTGGGAACCTCGCCCCAGGTCATTCTGGACATGTTGCGGGAGAGCCTTTTGAATATGAGTTTCAAATACTCGCCTGATACCATGATTTATCTGCCCTGTCGAAATAAATACGCGAAAACCCTCATTACGGACTTTTTCCCGGGCCTCATGAATGAATACTGCATCATTGCGGATTATTATTATGGGGTCAGGCCAAAGAAATATCTGAAGCTGCCCCATCAAAAGATACTAGAGGCTATCCATGGAGAAGAGGGGGAAATGATTAAGAAAGCCCTGAATAAGGTGATGCGGGATAAAGCGGCGGTAAATGAGACTTGAATGCGGCATAGGTAATCCTCCGCTTCAAATGTCTAAGTATTTAGCGGGGGCTTCAGCTTAGAGGATTTTTACTCTGAGTGAAAGCCCCCGGCTTATAATTATTGCCGTCATGGGCTGGACATTTCAGTTGTCCGGGTTTATACTTTCTTTCATCAAATCAAATAGCTGTCCACTCGGACAGATATTTCCTTTCATAATTTAATAGATGATGGAGCTGTCATTGGCCTTTTTCCGCGCCATACCGGGATTTCCGGATGCTTTTTCTGTGCCCGGGCTAAAGCCTGCCCTCCACGGCACACTGACTAGTGATTGGCACAGGGGGCGGCCCTTAAGTGAAGGAGCTTTTGGCCTTGGGTGTGGGACGCATCAAGCATATGAGGTTAAAGGGCTGCTCTATCTCAAATTTAGCTTTCCGGAAGCATTTAGAAGGTGCTTTGGGACAAAGGAGGAAAAAATGCTTATTCTACTATTGTTTCTGATGCTTGTTGCTGCATCCTTTACGGACATTAAGGGGAGATATGTGGATAATCAAATGCTTCTCGCCTCGGCAGTGACGGGCAGCCTGATTATTCTAGGACAGAAGGGAATGGAGGGGATTCTGGACGGCTATCTCTCCGCCGCGCTTGTATTCCTGGTCTGCTTTCCCCTGTTCTGCGGCGGGCTCATGGGAGCGGGAGATGTGAAGCTGTTAATGACAGTCTGTATCCTGGTCGGGTCAGATTGCATGAAACGCAGTCTGATTCCCCTGGGAATTAGTGCGGTTCTTTTGACAGCGTTTATGGCTCTGACAGAGAAGAGGCTCAAAAACCTGGAAATTCCCATGGCTATCCCCATCAGCATCGGAGTATTGAGTGCTTTGTAATGTGTGCTTTAGAATTATTGGTGGGTCAGGCAGAAACTTGCCTTAAGCGGGAGCATTATTTTCCCGATATATAATATGTAGATAAACCATATGCAGCTGCCAAAAGCAAGGAACATTGCCAAGTCTAGACTTCCGTCCGCTTATGGAAAAATTTTTCAATGTGGTAGAATGATTGTGGGAAACTCTATCTTGTAATTTGAAAGTAGGAAGTATATAATATCGAACAAATGAGATTTTTTAAGGAAGAAAGCCTAGAACTGTCCATCGTTCTACCCTGTCTCAATGAGGGTGACGCCCTGGGCTACAGTATCCGTGAAGCCCGGCGATTTATTACCCGTAAGGGGATAAGAGGGGAGATAATAGTAGTGGATAATGGCAGTAGCGACGACTCTCCCTCTATTGCCCTTTCCCGCAAGGCTCTCCTGCTCTCTGAGGACAGGAGAGGCTATGGTTATGCCATCCGCAAGGGATTGCGTTATAGCCGGGGCAGGGTCATTGTCATCGCGGATTCAGATTCCACCTACGACCTATTACATTTAGATGACTATTTCTATCCTTTGATGGAGAATAGGGCGGATTTTGTCATAGGAAACCGTTTTGTGGGGAGGACGGAGAGATTTGCCATGCCCCTTTCCCATAGGCTGGGAAGCAGTTTCCTCTCTACTTTGGCAAGGATTCGGTTCCGGACGGGAGTCCGGGATTTTCATTGCGGCCTCCGGGCTATCCGGAGAGAGGCCCTGGAGAAACTGGATTTCAGGACCGGGGGAATGGAATTTGCAACGGAGTTTGTAGCTCTTTGCGCCAGAAAAGGGTTTAGGATAGGACAGGTTGCCTGCGGACTGAGGAGGTGCCGCTTCAAGCGGCGGTCCAAGCTGAATATTGTGAGGGACGGCTTCCGGCATTTGAAGTATATTGTCTCTGCATCGCCCTGAGGAAGGACCGGGATTTGGGCAGTTTTGGAGGACAGCCCGTTCGGGCATTTGTCTTGCAAAGATTGGTAACGGTTAATTTAGTTTCTTTCATATATCGATTAGCCGGTCCAAGCTATTTACCTGTCCTATGAGTGGAAGGACAGGTTAAAGAGCTGGGTCTGTTATATAAATATGTCGGCTTTTTGTGTAACTATTGATTAGCCTTTATATAGGGAGGAAAAAGGAAATGAACGGAGAGAGAAACAGGATGGAGGGCACTGCTGGCAGAAAGAGGAAATTTTGGGCCTTTATATTGGCTTTAATATTGACATTTACCTACCTGGGACCGGCAATGGTCATGGCGATGGATGTTGTTATGCTGGATTCGGACCTGCATGAAATCTATGGAAATG
>JAILCB010000020.1 GCA_024680595.1 Lachnospiraceae bacterium
AAGTAGGACCCGGGTCCCATTAAGGGACTGGCGCCCAACTATACGAGATAAATAACAACCCTATTCGTATAAAGGAGATAATATGGGAATCAAAACATATAAGCCCTATACACCTTCCAGAAGGCATATGACGGGCTCTGATTTCTCAGAGATCACAAAGCAGAAGCCTGAGAAGAAGCTGGTGGTCAGTCTGAAGAAGCATTCCGGGAGGAACAATCAAGGGAAAATTACAGTGCGCCACAGAGGCGGTGGTGCCAAGAAGAAGTACAGAATCATTGATTTCAAGCGCAATGATAAGGACGGAATGACAGCTACTGTTATTGGAATCGAGTACGATCCCAACCGCACAGCTAATATCGCCCTCTTACAGTATGAAGATGAGGTAAGACGCTATATCATCGCTCCTGAGGGACTGACCGACGGAATGAAGGTTGTCAGCGGACCCGATGTGGAAATTCGGTTAGGCAACTGCCTGCCCCTGTCCCGCATCCCCGTAGGTACCGTCATCCACAATATTGAGCTGGTACCCGGCAAGGGAGCCCAGATGGTGCGTTCCGCCGGAACCGGTGCCCAGCTCATGGCCAAGGAAGGCAAATATGCCACCCTTCGTCTTCCCTCCGGTGAGATGAGAATGGTACCCATCGAGTGCCGCGCCACCATCGGAAATGTGGGAAATATCGATCACAATCTTATCAATATCGGAAAAGCCGGTAGAAAGCGTCACATGGGCATTCGGCCTACAGTCAGAGGTTCCGTCATGAACCCCAATGACCACCCTCACGGAGGTGGTGAGGGACGCTCCCCTATCGGACGTCCGGGTCCCAGTACTCCTTGGGGCAAGCCTGCTCTGGGTTATAAGACTAGAAAGCACAAGAAGGCTTCTAACAAGCTTATCATCAGGAGAAGAGACGGCAAGGCCCTGAATGTTTAAGGGCACTTCAGAAAGAGAGGAAAGATAATGTCACGTTCACTGAAAAAGGGACCGTTTGCAGATGAGAGCCTGTTAAAGAAGATTGACGCGATGAATCAGAGCGGTAAGAAAGAGGTCATCAAGACCTGGTCCCGCCGTTCCACGATTTTCCCGTCCTTCGTAGGCCACACCATTGCGGTTCACGATGGAAGAAAACATGTACCTGTATACGTCACAGAGGATATGGTTGGACATAAGCTGGGCGAGTTTGTTATGACCAGAACCTACCGGGGACATTCCGGTAATTCGACCTCTGTAAAATAGGATAATTTATCGAAAGGAGGTATTATCCCATGTCAAAAGGACATCGTTCCCAGATCAAGAGAGAAAGAAACGCGAAAAAGGATACCAGACCGTCGGCAAAGTTATCCTATGCCAGAGTTTCCGTACAGAAGGCTTGCTTCGTGCTGGATGCCATCAGAGGCAAGAGTTATGCTACAGCTAGAGGTATCCTGGCATATAGCCCCAGATATGCGTCTGAACTAATCCTGAAGCTTCTGGATTCAGCAGCGGCGAATGCGGAGAATAATCTCGGCATGGACAAGAATGAGCTCTATATTGCCGAATGCTTTGCGGGAGAGGGGCCGACCATGAAGAGGATCCACCCCAGAGCCCAGGGCAGGGCTTATCGAATTGAGAAGCGTACGAGTCATATCACCGTCATTTTAGACGAGATAAACAAGAAGTAATCAGGTGAAAGGAGTTCATATATGGGACAGAAAGTCAATCCCCATGGCCTGAGGGTCGGCATCATTAAGGATTGGGATTCCAAATGGTACGCGGAGGGAGGCGACTTCGCGGATTACCTGGTAGAAGATTATAATATTAGAAAGTATCTGAAGGATAAGCTGTATTCCGCAGGTATTTCCAAGGTTGAGATCGAGAGATCCGCAGGCCGTATCCGTGCCACGGTACTGACCAGCAAGCCCGGTATTATTATCGGAAAGGGCGGCAAGGATATCGAGGCTACAAAGAAGATTCTTGCCAAGAAGACCGGGAAGAATATTGATATTGAGATTAAGCAGATCAAGCGTCCGGATCTGGATGCACAGCTGGTAGCAGAGAATATTGCCCAGCAGCTTGAGAACCGTACATCTTTCCGCCGTGCTATGAAGTCCGCTATGCAGAGGACCATGAAGAACGGCGCAAAGGGAATTAAGTCTTCCGTATCCGGCCGTTTGGGCGGTGCAGATATCGCAAGGCGTGAGTTCTACTCAGAGGGAACCATTCCCCTGCAGACACTCCGTGCTGATATCGATTACGGCTTCGCAGAGGCCAACACCACTTATGGTAAGGTTGGCGTAAAGGTTTGGATCTACAAGGGAGAGATTCTTCCCGAGAAGGCCAAGCAGAATGCGGACTCCGGGTCCGGAAGGGAAGGGGGCGCTGAATAATGTTAATGCCGAAGAGAGTGAAGTATAGGAAGCAGATGCGCGGCTCCCTGAAGGGAAAGGCCAATCGCGGAAACACCATCAGCTATGGTGAGTTCGGTATTGTAGCCCTGGAGCCCTGCTGGATTCGGTCTAATCAGATTGAGGCAGCCCGTGTCGCTATGACCAGACATGCAAAGAGGGGCGGTCAGGTATGGATTAAGATTTTCCCTGATAAGCCCGTTACTGCAAAGCCTGCTGAAACCCGTATGGGTTCCGGTAAGGGTGCTGTGGATTACTGGGTGGCGGTTGTAAAGCCCGGCAGAGTACTTTTTGAAATCGCCGGCGTTGAGGAAGGAATCGCAAGAGAGGCTCTGCGCCTCGCGGCTCACAAGCTTCCCTGCAAGTGCAAGGTTTATTCAAAGGCCGATCTTCAGGCGGAGGTAACGGCGAGAGAAGGCGGTGAGAAATAATGAAATCACGTAAGTATGTAGCGGATTTGAAGGAAAAGTCTGTTTCCGAGCTCGGTGAGGAGCTCACCAGCGCGAAAAAGGAGCTCTTCAACCTGAGATTTCAGAATGCAACGAACCAGCTTGATAATACAAGCAGGATTCGAGAGGTCAGAAAGAACATTGCCAGAATCCAGACCGTCATTACGCAGAAGGCAAAGCCTGCCAGTGACGTTAAAGCCTGAAATAAGGGAAGGAGATACGGATACAGATGGAAGGAAGGAATCTCAGAAAGACGAGGATCGGAAAGGTGACGAGCAATAAGATGGACAAAACCATTACGGTTGCCGTCGTCAATAATGTCAAGCATCCCCTTTACAAGAAGATCATTAAGAGAACCTATAAGCTCAAGGCGGATGATCCCAATAATGAGTGCAATATTGGCGATACCGTAAAGGTTATGGAGACCAGACCCCTTTCTAAGACAAAAAGGTGGAGACTCGTCGAAATTATAGAGAAAGCGAAATAAAGAGCTGTTTTTCCGGTTCCGGGACATCCTCCCGGACTTGGAAGGCAGATTCGGAGCATTTCAAAATATGCTTTGAAAGGAGCTTGGCATGGTACAACAGGAAAGCAGATTAAAAGTCGCGGATAATACCGGTGCGAAGGAAGTACTCGTCATCAGGGTTAAGGGCGGCTCTAGAAGAAGATATGCGGGCGTGGGGGATATCATCGTGGCTACAGTCAAGGATGCTACTCCCGGCGGCGTCGTGAAGAAAGGCGAGATCGTTAAGGCCGTTGTAGTTCGGACCGTGAAGAGCGTCCGCCGGAAGGACGGATCCTACATCCGTTTCGATGAGAATGCAGCAGTCATCATCAAGGACGACAATACGCCCAGAGGAACCCGAATTTTTGGACCGGTGGCAAGAGAGCTTCGTGAGAAGAAGTTTATGAAGATCGTCTCTCTCGCTCCGGAGGTATTGTAAGGAGGCGCTGCCATGGCAATGTGCAAGATCAAGAAAGGCGATACGGTCCGAGTCATCGCTGGCAAGAGCAAGGGAACCAGCGGAAAGGTCATTTCCGTGGACAGAAAGAATAATAAGGTCGTTGTTGAAGGCGCCAATATGATTACAAAGCATGAGAAGCCTTCTGCAAAGAATCAGGACGGCGGTATCGTCCACAGGGAAGCACCCTTTGATCTGTCCAATGTGATGTACGAGCATAACGGAAAGCCGACCCGTGTCGGATTCCGGATTGAGAACGGCAAGAAGGTACGTTACGCGAAAAAGACCGGCGAGGTCATCGACTAAAGCGGACGGGCGTTTTCGAGCGGGCAGGCCGGAAGTCCCTGCAGAATATGAGCCGGACAGGCTGAGGCTTATCCGGGACCTGTAAGGGATTTTCGGTGTTGACGGCCGCAGAAGGAGAATATAAGAAGCATGAGCAGATTGAGAGATCAGTATAATGATGAAATCGTCGAGGCGATGACGAAGAAGTTCGGCTACAAGAACATCATGGAAGTGCCGAAGCTGGTGAAAATCGTTGTCAATATGGGCGTCGGCGAGGCAAAGGAAAATGTTAAGGTGCTCGACTCTGCGGTATCCGATTTGGAGACCATTACGGGACAGCACGCTATCATTACAAAGGCCAGACATGCCGTTGCTAACTTCAAGATTAGGGAAGGCATGCCCATTGGCTGCAAGGTCACCCTTAGGGGCGAGAGAATGTATGAGTTCCTGGACAGGCTGGTAAACCTGGCTCTTCCCCGAGTCCGTGACTTCCGCGGCATCAGCGCCAATTCCTTTGACGGACGTGGCAATTATGCCGTAGGTATCAGAGAGCAGCTTATCTTCCCTGAAATCGAGTACGATAAGATCGACAAGGTCAGAGGGATGGATGTCATCATCGTCACTACAGCAAAGACGGATGAGGAAGCTAGGGAACTTTTGAGATTATTCAATATGCCATTTGAAAAACTGACGGCTTGAGTAAGAGAATAACATTGTTGAGGAAGGAGCAAATACATGGCGAAGTTATCTTTGAAGCGGAAGCAGATGCGCAAGCCGAAGTTTTCAACCAGAGCGTATACGCGGTGCAGGATTTGTGGACGCCCTCACGCTGTGCTTCGGAAGTATGGAATCTGCAGAATCTGCTTCCGGGAGCTGGCATATAAGGGACAGATTCCGGGCGTTAGGAAGGCATCCTGGTAATTAATTTGGCTTATAAGGAGGTCAGTGCAATGACAACAAATGATCCGATTGCGGATATGCTCACCAGAATCCGTAACGCGAATACGGCAAAGCATGATACAGTTGATATTCCTGTATCCAAGATGAAATTAGCCATCGCCGATATTCTCGTGGACGAGGGTTATATAAAGAAGTATGAGTTAATTGAGAACGGCAAGTTCCAGGATATCCGTGTTACCCTCAAGTATGCGGATGACAAGACACGCCGCATCATCTCCGGTCTGAAGAGAATCAGTAAGCCGGGTCTCCGTGTTTATGCCGGCTGTGATGAGCTGCCCAAGGTACTGGGCGGACTGGGAATTGCTATTGTTTCCACCAATCAGGGCGTTATCACGGACAAGAAGGCTAGGGAACTGAAGGTAGGCGGGGAGGTACTCGCATTTATTTGGTAAGGAATTCTGAAGGAGGTAGCGGGCATGTCACGAATCGGAAAAATGCCTATCGCAATTCCGGCGGGCGTAACCATCGAGATTGCAGAAAATAATAAGGTGACGGTGAAAGGGCCCAAGGGAGCGCTGGAGAGAGTGCTTCCCCAAGAGCTGACGATAAAGCAGGAAGACGGACAGGTCAAGGTGGAGCGTCCCAATGACGAGAAGCAGAGCAGGGCTTTCCACGGTCTGGCCAGATCCCTCATCAATAACATGGTTATTGGCGTTACAGAAGGCTATAAGAAGATACTGGAGATTAACGGTGTCGGTTATAGGGCCGTGAAGCAGGGTAAGATGCTGACCCTGACTCTGGGCTATTCTCATCCCGTCGAGATGGAGGACCCTGAGGGTATCGAGACTACGGTCACAGATAATAAGATTACCGTGGCCGGTATCGACAAGGAAAAGGTCGGACAGTACGCCGCGAATATCAGGGAAAAGAGGAGACCGGAACCCTATAAGGGCAAGGGTATTAAATATATTGACGAGGTCATTAGGCGCAAGGTCGGTAAGGCCGGTAAGAAGTAAATCAGGAGGACGCTATAAATGATTAAGAAGAAATCTAGGTCGGAAGTTCGTGAGAAGAAGCACATGAAGATCCGCAATCGTTTCAGCGGCACTTCAGAAAGGCCTCGTCTTGCGGTTTTCAGAAGTAATAAGCACATGTATGTGCAGGTAATTGACGATACAGTTGGAAACACACTGGTTGCCGCCTGCACCGTGGAGAAGGGTGTTCGTTCAGAGCTGAAATATACAGATAATGTTGAGGCTGCCAAGTATCTTGGTGAGGTCATCGCGAAACGGGCCCAGGAAAAGGGGATCAAACAGGTTGTCTTCGACAGGGGAGGCTATATCTATCAGGGCAAGGTAAAGGCCCTCGCTGATTCGGCAAGAGAAGCCGGACTGGAATTCTAAGGGAGGTAGGAGAAGACAATGAGACGAAACGTGATCGATCCGAGTAATCTCGAATTAGAAGATAAGGTAGTGACCATTAAGCGCGTTACCAAGGTCGTAAAAGGCGGACGTAATATGCGCTTCTCAGCCCTGGTTGTGGTCGGCGACAAGAATGGACATGTAGGCGTTGGTCTTGGAAAGGCTACTGAAATTCCGGAGGCCATCCGGAAGGGCAGAGAGGATGCCACCAAGAAGCTTATCAACGTAGCTCTGGACAGTGAGGGATCCATTCCCCACGACTTTACAGGCAAGTTCGGAGGCGCTTCTATTTTCCTGAAGAGAGCTCCCGAAGGAACAGGAATCATCGCCGGTGGTCCCGCCCGTATCGTTTGCGAACTGGCAGGCATCCGGAATATCCGTGCCAAGTCCTTAGGTTCCAATAACAAGCAGAACGTCGTTCTGGCGGCCATCAATGCTATTGAGCAGCTGAAGACCCCTGAGCAGGTGGCTGCGGACCGTGGCAAGAGGGTCGATGAAATATTGGGTTAAAGCAGGAGGGACGTTACAATGGCGGCAAAATTGAAGATTACTTTAATCAAATCGCCCATAGGTGCGATACCGAAGCATAGGGCTACTGTTAAGGCCCTGGGTTTCCACAAGCTCTATTCCACACTGGAGAAGCCTGACAATGAGGCTATCCGCGGAATGTGCCAGGCCATCAGGCATATGGTCAAGGTGGAGGAAATCCCCGAATAAGAGACAATTCAATCCGAGTCCTGCTCCCGATTTAAAGGGAAATTCCCATAGAGAATCTCAGCGGAGCAGGGCGCTATAGGGCAGGCGCCCGGAAACGGGTCCGCCCTAGAAAAGACCGCCCATAGGCGGCATGAGGAGGAATAATCATGGAATTACATAGTCTGCATCCGGCACCCGGAGCAAAGCACAAGAATAATTTCCGCAAGGGCCGTGGACATGGTTCCGGAAACGGAAAGACCGCGGGTTACGGACACAAGGGTCAGAAGGCCCGTTCCGGAGCACCCCGTATTGGCTTTGAAGGCGGCCAGATGCCCCTTTACAGAAGACTTCCTAAGAGAGGCTTCAAGAACATCAATCATAAGAACATCAAGGCCATCAACATCAGTATGCTGGATAAGTTCTATAATGATGGAGACACAGTCACTGTTGAGGATCTTTTGAAGAGACGTATCATCAAGGAGGTCTATGACGGCCTGAAAATCCTTGGGGATGGCGAATTAAATAAAAAGCTTACTGTCCAGGCGAACGCTTTCTCTGCGTCCGCAAAGGAAAAAATCGAAGCGGCAGGTGGGAAAGCTGAGGTGATCTAATGCTTCAGACGATTAAAAAAGCCTTCCAGATGAAGGACATTCGGAGTCGGATTCTCTATACCCTCCTTATAATGGTCCTCGTCAGGCTGGGCTGTCAGCTCCCCATTCCCGGTATTAACAGGGATTACTTCGCGGCCTGGTTCCAGAGTTTAACAGGAGCGGCCGCAGGAGGAGAATCTGCGGGGGCTTTTTCCTTTTTCAATGCTTTCACGGGCGGTTCCTTTGAGAACATGTCCATATTCGCATTGAATATTACGCCTTACATCACATCTTCCATTATTATCGAACTCCTAACCATTGCTATTCCATATCTGGAGGAAAAGCAGAGGGAAGGAGAAGAGGGAAGAAAGGTTTTGACAGCAATTACCAGATACCTGACCATTGGTCTGGCGGTTCTGGAGTCCGGTGCCATGGCTATCGGATTCTATAATCAGGGTATTCTGGATGCCACGATGAACCCCTGGCTGACAGGATTCATGGTGGTTACGGGTATGACGGCAGGTTCTGCCCTACTAATGTGGTTTGGTGAGCAGATTACTGAGAAGGGCGTAGGAAATGGTATTTCCATAGTCCTGACCATTAATATCATCTCCCGTATGCCTAGCGATCTGGCCGGTCTCTGGCAGCAGTTTATCAGCTCCAACTATATGAACGGCAAGATTCTCATGGCAATTGTAGCCGGATTAATCATCATTGCTGTACTGGTGGCGACGGTATTCTTCACCGTCCTCCTGAATGGAGGCGAGCGCCGTATTCCGGTACAGTATGCAAAGAAGGTGGCGGGACGGAAGATAACAGGCGGCGCCAGCACCTATATTCCCCTCAAGGTGAATACAGCGGGTGTTATTCCCATTATCTTCGCGTCATCCCTGATGCAGTTCCCCATCGTTATCTGCCAGCTCTTTGGTATTCAGGCAGGAACTTCCCTTGCGGGACAGATTCTGAGGGTTCTGAATTCCGGTAACTGGTGTAATCCCAGACAGCCCGTATATACTATCGGGCTTGTGATTTACATCCTGCTGGTAATATTCTTTGCTTATTTCTATACATCCATTACCTTCAATCCTTTGGAGGTTTCGGAGAACCTAAAGAAACAGGGCGGTTTCATACCGGGCATACGTCCGGGCAAGCCCACAAACGAGTATCTGACAAATATTCTGAATTATATTATCTTTATTGGAGCTGTCGGACTTACCATTGTAGCGGTGACACCTATTATATTTAATGGCTTATTCAACGCCAATGTGTCCTTCGGCGGTACCTCCCTCATCATCATCGTGGGCGTTATTCTGGAGACTATCAAGCAGATTCAGTCCAGAATGATGGTCCGCAGCTATAAGGGAATACTGGGATAGAGATAGAGTGAGCTCCGGGCGGTTTTGAGACCGCCCGGGGATTATGACTTTCCGAATGCCGTAAGAGTCGCATTCGGATTACAATTAAAAATGATTTTTTAGAAAGGAGAAGGCGGATGAAAATAGTGATGCTGGGAGCTCCCGGAGCTGGAAAAGGTACACAGGCCAAGAGGATTGCTGAGAAATACGGAATCCCTCACGTTTCTACCGGAGATATTTTCCGCGCTAATATTAAGAATGGCACGGATCTGGGAAAAGAGGCCAAGACTTACATGGACGAGGGAAAACTGGTTCCCGATGAGCTTACCGTCCGGATCCTTTTAGACCGGGTGGCTCAGGATGACTGCAAGAATGGCTATGTCCTAGATGGATTCCCCAGGACCATTCCCCAGGCGGAGGTGCTGGACGGCGAGCTGAAGAAGCTCAATGAGAAAATCGACTTCGCCATCAATGTGGATGTACCTGATGACAATATTGTGAACCGTATGGGAGGCAGAAGAGCCTGTCTCAAGTGCGGGGCTACCTACCACATGACTCACCTGCCCCCCAAGACTGAGGGAATTTGCGACAGTTGCGGAAGTGAGCTGGTACTCAGAGATGATGATAAGCCCGAAACCGTGAAAAAGCGTCTGGCTGTTTATCATGAGCAGACACAGCCCCTGATTGATTTCTATTCCAAGCAGGGCGTGCTCAAGACAGTGGATGGAACGGTGGATGCCGAGGACGTTTTCCGGGCCATCACAGATATTCTGGATAAGAATTAATTATCCGGAAGGGTTGTTGTAGAAAGTTGAGTTGGGATTTATGAAGCGGAATTTGGAGATTTGAGGCATGTCAAAAGCAGATGTTATAGAGATTGAGGGAAAAGTAGTGGAAAAGCTCCCGAACGCTATGTTTCAGGTTGAGCTGGAAAATGGCCATAAGGTGCTAGCGCATATCAGCGGGAAGCTGCGTATGAACTTCATCCGGATTCTGCCGGGCGATAAGGTCACAATCGAGATGTCGCCCTATGACCTCTCCAAGGGAAGAATCATTTGGAGAGATAAATAGGATATCCGAAAATAGCGGGTAAATCCAAAAAAGTTCTTGCATAAGGGATATACTTATGTTATAATCCCTTTTGCTTTTTTGTCGCCTAATAAAGGCATAACACAAAACGGGGTGGATTTCTCTTGATAAATCTGCGGTTTTTCAATATTCCGGAGATGTTTGAAGGGTGATACCGGTTCCCCGGGGAAGTAGAGGATAATCATGAAGGTAAGATCATCCGTAAAACCTATGTGCGAAAAGTGCAAGGTGATTAAAAGGAAGGGAAAAGTCAGAATTATCTGCGAGAACCCTAAGCATAAGCAGGTTCAGGGATAAATTCTGAGAAAGGAGGAAAGTACTCACAATGGCTCGTATCGCTGGTGTAGACCTGCCAAGAGAAAAGCGGGTAGAGATCGGACTTACTTATATTTACGGTATCGGTCGTACAAGCTCCAACCGTATTTTGGCAGAAGCAGGGATTAATCCTGACACGCGCGTAAGAGATCTGACAGAGGAAGAGGTTACCAAGATTCGTGACGTTATCGAGCGTACACAGACTATCGAGGGTGATCTTCGTCGCCAGGTCGCTATGGACATCAAGAGACTTACGGAAATCGGCTGCTATCGCGGCATCCGTCACAGAAAGTCTCTGCCCTGCCGCGGACAGAAAACGAAGACCAATGCAAGAACTTGCAAGGGTCCGAGGAGAACAGTCGCAAATAAGAAGAAGTAAGAAACAGCTGATTCCCGGAAGTGTTTTGTATATGTATTTACAAATAGGCTTCCCGGTCAGAAAAGGAAAGATTTGCGAGGTAGTTACAAAATTAACGAAAAGATTAGAGAAAGTAGGTTAGTTTTAAATGGCTAAACAGCAGTCTGGCGCGAGGAGAAATACCAAAAAGCGCGTTAAGAAAAACGTTGAACACGGACAGGCACACATTCAGTCCTCTTTCAATAATACCATTGTAACACTGACGGATTCGAATGGAAACGCCCTCTCCTGGGCAAGTGCCGGCGGTCTTGGCTTCAGAGGTTCAAGGAAATCTACTCCCTATGCGGCCCAGGTAGCGGCTGAGACGGCTACCAAAGCTGCTCTCATTCACGGGCTCAAATCTGTCGATGTCATGGTAAAGGGACCCGGTTCCGGAAGAGAGGCGGCTATCCGCGCTCTGTCCGCAGCAGGACTTCAGATTACCAGTATCAAAGATGTAACCCCGGTGCCTCATAACGGTTGCCGTCCGCCTAAGAGAAGGAGAGTGTAAGCATATGGCAGTTAATAGAGTACCTGTTCTAAAGAGATGCAGAGCCCTCGGTCTGGAACCCGGCTATCTGGGAATTGGCAAGACCTCCAGAAGGCAGCTCACCAGGTCGAACAGAAAAGTAAGTGAGTATGGACTCCAGCTTCGTGAGAAGCAAAAGGCCAAGTTTATCTATGGTGTTCTGGAGCGTCCTTTCCGGAACTACTATAAAAAAGCAGACAGAATGAAGGGACAGACAGGTGAAAACCTTATGGTCCTTCTGGAGCGCAGGCTGGATAACGTTGTCTTCCGTCTTGGATTCGCCAGAACCAGGAGAGAGGCCCGTCAGATGGTCAGCCACAAGGCGTTCTCTGTAAATGGAAAGACAGTCAGCATTCCTTCATTCCTGGTGAAGCCGGGATATGTGGTGGAGATTCGTGAGAAAGCCAGATCCTCCAGCCATATCAAGGATATTTTTGAAGCTACGGCCGATAGGGCTGTACCGGAATGGCTTACTGCAGACCATGACAATTTCAAGGGCACGGTCAATGAGCTTCCTTCTAGGGATCAAATTGATGTCCCTGTTGATGAACTGCTTATCGTCGAGCTGTACTCCAAGTAAATAATGGAGCGTGCAGAGAGGAGGAATCGAAGGATTGAGAGAGTTTGAAAAGCCGAGGATCGAAATCACTGAGACTTCCGAGGATCGTAAGTACGGGCGATTCGTTATTGAGCCGTTGGAGCGTGGATACGGTGTGACTTTGGGGAATTCCCTCCGGAGAATCATGCTGTCGTCCCTTCCCGGTTCTGCTGTAAGCAGAATCAGAATTGACGGAGTTCAGCACGAAATCACTACGATTCCCGGCATCAATGAGGATGTTACAGAAATTGTTCTCAATATCAAGAATCTCGCGATTCGGAACGATAGCACGACAGATGAAGAAAAAACAGCCCGAATTGAGTTCAATGGTGAGGGCGAGGTTACAGCGGCCAATATCGTTGCGGATTCTGACATTGAAATTATCAATAAGGATCAGCATATAGCCACGGTCAGTGCAAAGGACGGCAAGCTCTATATGGAGCTCACCATTATCAAGGGCCGGGGTTATGAGAGTGCCGATAAGAACAAGGACGAGAATATGCCAATTGGCACTATCGCCATTGATTCTATTTATACACCGGTACAGCGCGTCAATATGAGCGTGGAGAATACCCGTGTGGGTCAGCAGACCGATTTCGATAAGCTTACCCTGGATGTATATACGGATGGGACCCTTCTGCCCCAGGAGGCAGTTAGTCTGGCGGCTAAAGTCCTGTCAGAGCATCTGGAGCTATTTGTAAATCTGTCAGAGACCGCAAAAAAAGAGCAGTTTATCGAGAAACAGGCTTCCAGCGAGAAAGAAGAAATGCTGGAGATGAATATCGATGAATTAGAGCTTTCCGTGCGTTCCTACAACTGTCTAAAGCGGGCAGGAATCAATACTGTAGCGGAGCTGATAGACCGCACTCCCGAGGATATGATGAAGGTCAGGAATCTGGGCCGGAAGTCCCTGGAAGAGGTATTGGCAAAGCTGGATGAAATGGGCTTAAAGCTTAATCAGAGCGAGTCTATTGAGGAATAAAGGAAAGATACTTGCCGGAGACCGGGGGAATCCCCGTCTCCGGTCTTAAGGATCAATTTTTGATCCGGTACGGCTTTGCCGGTAAGTCCTGAAAGGCGCGGCCGGGCTACAACCTCAGAAAGTCTGTAAGACCAAAGGGCGAGACTTTTATTAGAGAGAAAGAAGAGGAAATAAGGAAATGGGAAATTATAGAAAGCTGGGACGTACATCTTCCCAGAGAAAAGCACTTCTGAGAAGTCAGGTAACCGCATTAATTCTGCATGGCAAAATCCGCACTACGGCTGCCAGGGCTGAGGAGGTTCAGAGTATTGCCGAGCATGTAATCACCCTTGCTATCCGCGAGAAGGATAATTTCGATACCGTCAAGGTAACCGCAAAGGTTCCCCGTAAGGACAAGGACGGACACCGTGTAAAGCAGATCATCGACAAGGACACAAAGGCTGTTCTTTCCGATTCTCACAGGGATGCTGACGGCAAGATTAAGCATATTGAGAACGGAAGGGCTGTTACGGTCTATGATGAGGTGGAGAAGGAAATCAAGAAGGATCATCCTTCCAGACTTCATGCCCGCCGTCAGATGCTGAGGGTCCTCTATCCTGTGACAGAAGTACCTCAGGCAAAGGCAGGACGTAAGGCCGCCACAAAGAAAGTGGATCTTTGCCAGAAGCTTTTCGATGAGATTGCTCCCAAGTATGCCGACCGCAAGGGCGGATATACCAGGATCATCAAACTGGGCCTGAGAAAGGGCGATGCAGCAATGGTGGTACAGCTGGAGCTGGTCTAATTAGTAGAGAACACACCGGATATGAACGAGTAAAAATTCTTATTTTTAATAAAGGAGTTTTACAAGAGATAGAAAACCCTCATGAGACGGCAGACGGAGCATGAGGGTTTTCTGTTTATATCAGTGGGGGTTCAATCTCCTACCGGGATAATCATT
>JAILCB010000031.1 GCA_024680595.1 Lachnospiraceae bacterium
AAGAGGAGATTATTTCCCAGAACTCGGTATCCATGGACAAGGCGACACTGGTCACCGATTATGAGGTCACCTATCCCAGCCTCCTGCCCTATTCCTATAATAAGGCCAAGTCAAAGGACTTCTATCGGATATTCGGGATGACGGTGTCCCCCAATGCAGGCGCGGGAGTGGAATACGCCGTCACCAAGGGCAAGCTTGTGGTGGTGAAGATAAAGGACGGGGACGGAACCTATACCCTGGACCATTACATCCAGATAACCGGCCTCACCCCCATGGAGAAGGGGCAGCTAAAGACTACCCTCACTAAGGAGGAGAAAAAGGCGGCCAAGGCCTTGGCCAAAAAGCTGAAGGCGGCCACCAAGGTGAACAAGAAGGCGGCCAAGACCGGCGTGGGCAAATCAACAGCCGGCATTCACGTAGAAATGTATCCTTATACCCTGTCGGAGGAGAATGTGTCCGATGCGGACAACGGTTTGAAGGACCTGGTGATCTCCGGCAAGCCGGGCAGCTACCAGTTCAAATACACTTACAGTAAGACCAACAAAAAGGGCAAGGTAAAGGACGGCAAGAAGGATATTCAGAAGGATCCCGCCCTTGTCACATATGACGAGAAAACAGGTTTCATTTCTGTAAGCTCTTGCGAGATACAGGGGAAAATTCCGGTAACTTCGGACAAAATAACCAACAAGACCAAGGATATCAAGTAACATCAATATAGGTGGCCCGGAGGGCTGCAGGGGTTACGCCAGCAGGCGTTTAACCCGGCAGCCTCCGGGTTTTTTTGGAGAGTATAGTAAAAAGCCCAGACTGCTTGCTCTGTGAATTTTTCAAATCTATGGTAAACTGTTCCCTTAGGAGGGAGCTAGGCTATGGAGAAGAGAGGCAGAGGACAGTTTCATATTTTGATTATCGCCTTCATAATTCTAGCTGCTTTCTGTTGCAGGCCCCTTGCCAGAAATATCGATAATGAGTTTGTCGATAAAGTCTTGAATTTCACCAGGACCTTTCTCTATCTGGGGCTTTTTGGGGCCTGGGGCGTCTCTGTGCAACAGCGGGTCATGCAGGTGGAGGTGAGGCGTTATCTGCTTACATCGTCCTGTCTCATGGTCCTTTGGATTGCCATTAGAGAAATCAAGTGGCGCTTTGTTCTCAGAACGGATATACTCCGGTATCTTTGGTACTCCTATTATATCCCTATCTTGATGATTCCCCTGTTTGCTTTGCTGGTATCCATGTCTTTGGGGAAGACTACGGATTATCGCCTGCCAAAGTGGACGGGGACTTTTTATCTTCCGACCTTGCTTTTGATTGTCATGGTTCTCACCAATGACTTTCACCAGAAGGTCTTTCGTTTTCCTGCCGCAGCTAAGGTTTGGACAGAGAGAGAATATAGCTATGGATCTGGTTATTGGCTGGTTTTTGCCTGGGGAATTATCTGCTCCATCGCTGCATTTATTATCATCATAAAGAGGGCCAGGATTCCCAAGTCAGGTAAGACCCTGTGGCTCCCTCTTGTGCCAATTGGTCTGGCCATTTTCCAGATCTTTATTTTCATAGCCAGAGTGCCTGTGATTCAGAGAATATTTGGGGATTTGGCGGTTTTTGATTCTCTGGTTTTTACGGGATTTTTTGAAAGCTGTATCTTCTGCGGGCTCATACAGTCAAATACCCGGTACGGGGATCTGTTTAGGGCTGCGGAGGATCTTTCAGTGCAGATAGTGGATAGAGATTATAATCTCTGTTATTACTCCCAAGGGCTGGAGCCTATTCCCCGCTATATTATGGAAGAGGCTGAAAGAGGACCTGTGAATTTACAGAATGGAAGACAAGTCCACAATATGCATATTCACGGGGGCCATGCCATATGGACAGAGGATCTATCTGAGATCCTGTCCCTTAGGGAAACTCTGCAGGACAGGCAGGAAGAGCTGACGGATAGAAATGCCCTTTTGCAGCTAAAGTATGATAAGGAAAAGCAATATAGGATTATTGAAGAGCAGAACCGGCTCTATGATCTCTTGCAGAATGAAACTCAAGATGAAATTAATCAGATAGAGAAACTGGTGAGGTCATACCGCCAGTCTGAGAGTGAGGGGGAAAAGAAAAGAATACTTTCCCATATATTGATTCTGGGCGTTTATATTAAGCGGCGGAAGGATTTCGCACTATCACTCTATGGGGAAGGCCGGGTGTCTGCGGGAAAGCTGAATAGTGCTCTTTCGGAGTCCTATAGGGCCCTAAAGACATATGGTGTCCGGGGAGGTTTTTTGCTTAGAATGGAAAAGGATGCTTTTGAGGCCAATCTGGCGGCGGAGATCTATGATTTCTTTCAGGAGGTACTGGAGGCGGTTCTGGACAAGGCGGCTTATCTAAATACACGGGTAATATCGGGGCGGGATGGAATCAGGGTCAGCATGCTCATGGACTGTCCTTTGGATGGTGGAATTAGGGCCATTAAGGGGAAGTATCCGGAGGCCTTAATTCTAGATGAAGGGGAAGAGACGCATATTCTCCTGTGGCCTAAGAGGGGGGTGGAGACATGACGGCTCTAATTCTCCTGCCTGGGCAAATGAGGTTGGCTTTGGTGTGTTTTCTCTTTCTGGCCATGTGTGCCGAGCTGGGATACGGACTCTTTCTTTTCTATTACGGTGAAAGGAAGGGCCGCTGTATTGCAGAGGGGGTTTTCTTTCTGGTTTTACTGTTTTTGCTTTCCCTTCTTTCCATGAGAGAACAGGACTTTGCTGAGCAGACCTGCTTATCTCAATTGCCCTGGATGACAGTGGCGGTTCTTGCTTTAGGGATATTTCTGCATGCAGTTAGAGGTATGGTCAGGATAGTTCGTAATAGGGATGAGAGATTGTCGGCATATGCGGTGAAGGAAGCCCTGGATAATCTGGAATCCGGGATTCTGTTTGCGGATGAAAAGGGGCGGATTATTCTGATAAATGGGGTTATGGATAGGCTTTTGTCGGGGGTAATGGGTGCCAGTCCCCAGATGCTCTATGAAGTGTCTGAAGTGCTGGAGGGACTAAGGGAGTTTTCTCCAAAGGAGGACGCAGGTTTGTCTCGGGCCAGGGAAGAAGAAAGCAGGGAATCGCCTGAAGTGCTGGAGGGACTAAGGGAATTTTCTCCAAAGGAGGATGCAGGTTTGTCTCGGGCCGGGGAAAAGGGAACCGGGAAATCCCTTGGGACGGAGGAAAGATCTGGCATATACGAATTTCCCGGAGACCGGATTTGGCGCTTTTCCACACTTCCTTTACAGTCCCCGGAGCTTTTGGGATTTAGTCAGACCACTGCGCAGAATGTGACGGAGTCCCTGTCGTATAATAGAAGGCTCAGGGAGGAGAATGAGGCTCTTCAGATTACCAATAGAAAGCTAAAGGAAATGTATGAGCGTCTGACCTTTCACATTAGAGAGCAGGAGACCTTGAATCTCAGAATTCGGCTGCATAATGATATAGGAACTAGTCTCCTTTCTATTTGGGACCTGATGGAGAAAGGACAGGGAGAAAATTTTGACGAAAACCTTTCTGTTCTGCAGAATGCCATAAGCTATCTGGGAGAGGACTCTTACCAGAATATTACAGGCGATATGGCTCAAGAGACCATGGAGTCTGCTTTTCAGCAGGCTGAGAATATGCATGTGAGACTTGTTATGGAGGGCCGGATTCCCGGGGGAGCCGGGGTTGAGGAGATTCTGGCTCTGACGGCAAAGGAATGCATTACTAATTGTGCAAAGCATGCAGGAGGAAATGAAGTTAGAGGGCGAGTAAATGTGTATGAGGCTGACAAAGCCAGAGGGGCAAATGGTTTCAGGGAAATAAGAGACGGGACAGGCACAATTTCCCCAAATGTCGGAATGAAGGTTCTGCAGGCTGTATTTGAGAATAATGGAAAGCCGCCCAAGGAGAGAATCATAGAAGGAGGGGGTCTTTTAGCCATAAGAAAAAAGATTGAGGACTTTGGGGGAAGTATGGAGGTTATCTCTGAGCCCGGCTTTTCATTGCGGCTTAGCCTGCCTATTAGGGAGGATTGAGGAATATAGGTATAATAAGGGGAAGCTGCTTGAAACGGCGGCCACCCTTGCTGCAGGAAAAGTGGATTGAGGAATCCAGGTGGAATAAGGGGAAGCTACTGCAAAGGCGTCCATTAACGAAAAGTATTAGGAGGGAAAATGATTCGAACCATTATTGTGGAGGACAACCGCTTCATGATGAATTACCTCAGGGGGATATTGAGGGAGGATAATGACTTTCAGCTGGAGGCCGCTCTGTCCGACGCTTTTCTGGCGGAAGAGATTTGCAAAGAGCAGAAAATCGATTTGGTAATTATGGACGTCCAGACCCTGCATAATCACTCCGGGCTGGCTGCGGGAGAGAGGATAAGGGAAAAGAATCCGGCTACCAAGGTTCTCATAGTAACTTCTCTCATTGATCCTGAGATTCTGAGCCGGGCCAAGGCGGGAGGGGCGGACAGCCTTTGGTACAAGGATCACGGAAAGGAGGACCTGCTGGATGTCATCCGCCGTACCGTGGCGGGAGAGCATGTTTTTCCCGATACTTCGCCCAGCGTAGAGCTGAAGGACATGTTTTCGGGAGATATTTCCCCCAGGCAAATCGATATTCTTAGGATGTTTGTAAAGGGATTTACCTATGATGAAATTGCCGCAGAAGTGAAGATTTCCAAGAACGGGGTCCGGTGGAATCTGGACCAGATTGTGGAGAAGGGAGGTTTTGCCAATAAGCATGAGATGCTGGCGGCCATCATTGAGAATAAGCTAATTGTCACTACTCTGGAGGAGAGGGGGGAGTGAACTTAAGGCAGCCTAGATAGAATGGGTCACTGGCACATGTGCTAGTGACCTTTTGCTTCCCTATACAGTAGAATAGGAAATAAGATTCTTTGGTGAAGAAGGGAGGTATGATGTGAAAAAGCATAGCAAGAAACTATTGTCCGTTCTACTGGCGTCATCCATGGCCCTGTCCATGAATGCTGCCGTTTTTGCCGCTCAGGTAGCGGGGGGAGTTGAGGAAGCCACAGTCGCTGACTCTGAGGCGGTTGTGGCGAATGGGGAAGAGGCATTCATACTAATGGATGAGGCGGCCCCTGCAGCTTACGGGGTTTCCCCGGAGAGTAGCGCTTCTGACAGGTATGTGGCGGAAGAGACCGTAAAAGGAGAGGCGGATGCAGCCCCAGCAGCTGCTTTTGTCGGGGAAGAGACCGTAAAAGGAGAGGCGGATGCAGCCCCAGCAGCTGCTTTTGCAAGGGAAGAGACCGTGACATTAACGGATAGTAAGCGAATTGCCAAGAGTGATCCCATCTCCTGGAATGTTATTGAGGACGAGGAACTCTTTATTCCCCTCTTTCAGTACACCCTAAATGGTACTACCAGCGAGCATATATCCAACGGAAAGCAGTTTGATGTATCCGCAAATGGCGGTGTAAATGGGGAAACTCAGCTGATTTTCTCCAATTATAGCGGGAAAAAATTTTCTTCCGGGGTTTCCAGTAATGTCTTTACAGTGCCCAATGAGGCCGGGCAGGATGAAGGGGTTCGTCTGGTGATTATCTATAGGCTGGCGGATCATGAGGAGAGGGATTACCGAAACATAACCTTTAATCCCATCAAGGGTACGGAAAGCGATGTCGGTGTGCCTTATGTCTATTATGACGGCAGGAAGGTAGGTATCAAGGAGAGCGCAAAGGAGAGGGATTCAATTCAGGTAGCGGCTTCCCTGGTGAAATATGACAGTAGTGCGGGTGTTACAGTTCTAGCGAATTCCATGTCTATGAATAGACCCGGGTCCAAGGGTAAGTCCATGATAAAAGTGACTCCCAAGGGGAAAAATAATCAATATGCCACGGTTTCACATGACTTTGCCATTGATCAGAATGGCCATGCATCCTTTGTGGATATCCGGGGTGAGAATAAGAATATAAAGAAGCCTGATCTTGAGTCCTTCTTTATAGTCAATGTTAGAATTAATGATAATGTGAATAGAGACTTGAAAGAGTTCAAGAGTCTTGTTAAGAAAGCCATTGCTCCTGACGGGACAATTATCAAAAAATTCCCTTTTAAATTTCAGATTGCAAGGAGCCGGTTTGCCAGGATGTATGATTATGCCTCAATGGAGCGGTATGAGAATGATGATGTCCATAAGGGAGGATATAACCATTATGATAGTTATGGCGAGAACTATCTGGAGCTGCAGTCGGAGAAGACCCTTATTAAGCAGAGAGGGGTAGGGAACGCTGATATCAAGGTCATGCTGGTGGGAGAATATAGAATTCTGCCGGGGAAGGTTTGTAATTATGACAAACTTCTGATACGTTATAATCCGGATGCGATTGGATTTAACGATGAGAGCTATAAATATAGTAATTATCTATCAAAGATAGGGAAGGCCGGACAGACCGGGGCCTCTCTGCTAAAGAAAGGGGACTATACGACTAAGGTCATAACGGATCCATCCGGTAAGTCCCTGGGAATACTGGTATTGACTCCCTGCGGAAATTATGAGGGAGATTCCGCCACCTTCCGGACGGTGAAGTTCAAGAACCGGTATGGGGAGGAGGTCAAGGAGACCAGAAAGGGCGTATATAAGGACGATAGTAATTATTATGTAATGGATGTAGACTGAGGAGTGGGAAATAATAAATGATGGGGAGCACCCATCCATAGTTCTTTCTCAGGAAAGGGCCGCCGGAAGGCGGCTTTTTTCTGTGTAGGCGACCGCTTATCATCGAGCAAGCTTGCTTGCGAGATGATAGCGGCGTAGCCGAAATCGAGTAGGGGGATTTTCTCCCCTCTCGATTCGGAATAGAAGCCAAAGCCTCGTCGGCCTGCCTGCACGAGTGCGAGGCCCTAATCGAGTAGGGGGCCTTCCCCCCCCACTCGATTAAGCTACGAGCCAAAGCCTCGTCGCCGTGCCTGCACGAGTGCGAGACACAAGGCGCAGCCCGAATCGAGCCTGCAAATAAATCCGCCATACTCAATTCTGAAATCCAGTCTCAATATTCTATGGCAGAGACAGGGATTTGTGGTAAACTAATCTATATTTGACTGGACGGGAGAACCCGTTTAGGGAATATAGGAAAGGCGGATTACAAGTATGAAATTTACAGAATTAGGAAATGCCGGTACCAAAATCAAGGTATCCAGGCTCTGTGTGGGAGGCATGTCCTTTGGGACGCCCTCGGAGGACTTTCATCTCTGGACTCTGGATGCGGATAAGACCAGGGATATGATTTCCCACGCCTTAGAATTAGGGGTGAACTTCATTGATACAGCCAATAGCTATTCCCACGGCACCAGCGAGGAATTCATAGGCAAGGCCCTGAAGGATTTGGGAGTCGAAAGGGACAAGGTGGTGATTTCCTCCAAGGTCTTCTATAACGAGGGAAAGCTGTCCAGGGAAGCTATCCTCAGGGAAATCGACGGTACCCTGAAGCGGCTTCAGAGCGATTACCTGGATATCTATTATATTCACCGTTTTGACTATGATACTCCTATTGAGGTGATCATGGAGACTCTGGATTCCCTGGTCAAGGCCGGCAAGGTCAGGATGCTGGGGGCTTCTGCCATGTATGGATATCAGTTCCATAATATGCAGATAGCGGCGGAAAAGAATGGCTGGACCAAGTTCTCCGTCATGCAGAATCATTATAATCTTTTGTATAGGGAAGATGAGAGGGAAATGATTCCGGTTTGCAGGCAGTTCGGGGTGTCTCTGGTGCCTTACAGCCCCCTGGCGGGGGGTCATCTGACCCATCCCGAGTGGGACAGCGGCACCATGAGGAGTCAGACCGATAAGGCCCTTCATGGCAAATATGACCCCGCAAAGGACAATGACATGAAGATCATTGCCCGGGTGGATGAGGTGGCAAAGCGTCTGGGTGTCACCATGACCGAGGTAGCCCTTGCCTGGCTCTTAAAGAAGGGCGTGGCGGCTCCCATTGTGGGCGCCACCAAGGTGCCCCACTTTGATAAGGCGGTCTGTGCAGTAGATTTGGATTTGTCGGATGAGGATGCAAAATATCTGGAGGAGCCCTATGAGCCCCACCGGCTCACCAGTGTCATCCCGGAGCCTGCAAAGAAATAATAGGGGGTTAAGGTTACTGGATAGGTCTATATTCCATAGCAAGTAGAGGAGAAAAGGGCTTTCAGGATTATCAGGGAATCCTTTAATCCATAGATAAGAGGCGACAAGGAGGCTCCCGGAATATCAAGGAGCCTCTATTCCGTAGAAAGTAAAAGAGTGAGGGACTTGAAGATTATTAAAGGGGAAGAGTTATGAAGATTATGCATCTGGCGGATCTCCACATAGGAAAGTCAGTAAAGGACTTTAGTATGATCGAGGATCAGCGCTTTATTCTGGACTGGATTCTGGTTCTGGCGGAAATGGAGAAGGTGGACGCGGTGCTGATTGCAGGGGATGTCTATGATCGCAGCATCCCTTCAGAGGAGGCGGTCGGGCTTTTTGACGAATTTATTTACCGCCTAACCCAGATTCCGGTGAAGGTCCTCTTAATTAGCGGAAATCATGATTCCGATGAGAGGCTGAATTTCGGAAGCCGGCTTTTTGTGGATAAGGAGGTTTATTTCTGTAGCAAATATGACGGTGAACTCTATAGGCAGACCTTCGAGGATGAATTTGGTCCTGTCAATTTCTATCTCCTGCCCTTCGTCAAGGCTTCCCAGGTCAGGCACTTTCATCCGGAGGATGAGATTGAGAATTATGATCAGGCAGTGAGAGTTGCTATTGCGGACGGGGATGTGAATCCGGATGAGAGAAATGTCATCCTGGCCCATCAATTTGTGGCAGGCAGGTCCGGTGAGGTGATGCTGGGAGGTTCAGAAAGTCCCGCGGTAGCCAATGTGGGCCTGGTGGAGAGGATCGGTTTTGACTGTTTTGATGATTTTGACTATGCGGCTCTAGGACATATCCACAAAGCCCAGTCCGTAGGGAGGGAGGAAGTGCGCTATGCAGGCACGCCCCTAAAGTACCATGCGGATGAGGCAGGGGATAATAAGTCCATTCCTATTGTTACCCTGGGAAAGAAAGGAGAGGTGAAGATTGAATTAAAGCAGCTAAAGCCCCGCCGTGATCTGAGGTGCCTGAAAGGAACCCTAAAGCAGCTCTTGGATCCCAAGGTGGTCAATGGTACGGATGATTATATCTTCGTCACATTGACGGAGGAGGATATTATTCCGGACGCCATGGGTATTTTCCGTCAGACCTATCCCAATACCATGCAGATTCGCTATGAGAACTCCCATACCAGGGAAATCGAAGCGGTAGATCCTTCTCAAATGGCGGAACTCCGAAGCTTTCCTGAGCTCATGACGGATTTCTACCAGAAGATGTACGGAACGGACATGACGGAGGAGGAAATGGCAATCATGAACCAGGTAGCAAAAAAGGCAGGTGTGATAGATGAAACCAATTAAGCTAATTATCAGCGCCTTCGGGCCTTATGCAAAGACGATGCCGGCCATTACCTTTTCTGACTTTGAGTCGGATGGACTCTTTCTCATTTCCGGAGAAACAGGGGCAGGAAAAACAACAATATTTGATGCCATTGCTTTTGCGCTTTTCGGAAAAACCAGCGGCAGTCATAAGGACGTGAAATATCTGAATAGCCAGTACGCAGAGAAGGGTACGGACTGTTTTGTGGATTTCTATTTCTCCCATCAAGGCAGGGATTATCGAATTAAAAGAAATCCAACCTATATGAGGCCCAAGGAAAGGGGAGAGGGGTTCACAGAGAAGAAGGAGAATGCCATCCTTTTCGTGGGCGAGGATTCACCTGTCGAAGGCACTAAGAATGTGAGTGCGGCTGTGTCTGAGTTATTGAATATTGACTTCAATCAGTTTAAGCAGGTGGCCATGATTGCCCAGGGAGAGTTCTGGAACTTGCTGAATGCAAAAACGGATGAGAGAACCGGGATTCTTCGGAATATCTTTCTGACAGATGGCTACAAGAGGATGTCGGACGAACTGAAAATCATGCAGAAAGAAAGCGGGGACAGGCAGGAGGATCTGAGGAAGTCCATCCTCCAATACTTTGATGGAGTAAAGGCGGAAGAGAATTCCCAACTTTCAGAGGAGCTGGCCCAGGCTTTTCAAAATCATAGGGATGCAAAGACCCTATGGGATTTAGAAGAACTGATTTCACTTATTGAAAGGATCATAGTTTCGGACCAGAATGCTTTTGGATCGGGAAGGGAAGGTCTCTCGGCGCAGGAGGATAAATTAAAGAAGATCCGTGCTTTTATTACGGCGTCTGAGTCTAATAATGCCCTCTTTGAAGAGGTGAAGAAGCATGAGCGAGCCTTAAGCCGCCTGGAGGCCCGGAAAGAGGAGATTGAGTCGGATAGGAAGCGGCTGGATTCCTGTGACAAGGCCGTGAATAAGGTAAAGCCCCTTTATATTACCTATCAGGAACAGGCGAAGAATGTAAAAGAGCTGGAAAGAGATATTGAAGGAAAGAGAAAGGACTTGGTGGCTACTCAG